>JAHIHJ010000362.1 GCA_018899795.1 Methanobacteriota archaeon | reverse complement strand
CGAAAAAAGCCGGATTCAATGCATATTTCGGCGCCGTCAGGTTCTCAGACAAAACAGGACATGCCCTTGTTGCATTCAAATCCACATTTTCCGGGTATACTTCATGGTATTTCTTCGAACCTCAGACAAACAAGCAAATGACTCCCGAGACGATAAAAGGGATCCTTCAGGAAAGAATGGGTGCCATAGTTACTGAAGTTACCGTGTACGGCTATTATGATGATGCCGGGGATAAGGACCCGGCGACATGGCACTTTGCCTATCCCCTGTATAACCAGAAATATTAGGGCTACTGTATCGTGACTTTCAGCATCTTATCGCCCTGTTCGATCTTCTTTACTACATCCTGTCCTTCAATGACCTGCCCGAATACGGAATGCTTCCCATCAAGGTGGGGTTGTGGATCTTCTGTTATGAAGAACTGGCTTCCTCCGGAGTTGGGGCCTGAATTAGCCATAGACACCGCTCCTTTAGTGTGTTTTAACTTAGGATGGAATTCATCACGTATCGAATATCCGGGACCGCCTGTTCCATTTCCTTTAGGGCATCCGCCCTGTATCATAAAACTGCGTATTACCCTGTGGAATTTAAGCCCATTGTAGAACCCCTTCTGCGCAAGGTCTATGAAGTTCTTTGTGGTTATGGGGGCTTCTGATTCTTTAAGTTCGAATTTTATCGTTCCTTTTGGTGTTTCTATGATGGCTGTTCGGTTTGGCATAAGTATCGTGGGGACTTAGAGGAGGTTATTGTATATGTGCTTTTTGAAAGCTCATCTATAGCATGATTCTTGTATTTCACTACCCACATCTCGAGGTGTGGATGGGCTACCCTATTTTGACTTTCGAACCACTGACCAATCTTTTCCGATCTATGTGTCCTCTGACGCGAGGTATTTCATCCACAATCTATATAAACTAAGTATATCTAATGTATATATGGATAGTGAAATATTATATAATATCCACACGCTTCCCATAAACTTCAAGAAACACGCTGGATAATAACCGTGGAGGAATGCAAATGACCACCTGCCCAATATGTGAAACGCCCATGAAAAAAGAGAAAAGAGAGCTCAAGAAAGGTATTTTCGCCAGGGTCGAGATCTGCCCGAAATGCGAAGACGAGTGGATAGATGAAAAAGGATATGAAGCCCTCTACAACCTGTTCACAAGAAAGACCTTCAAGATTGGCGGAAGCCTTGCGGTCAGGATACCAAAGGAGATCGCAAACGTAATCGGATTAAAAGAAGGCTCTGAAGTAAAGGTTGCAGTAAAGGAAAAGAAAATCGTAATTGAGGCTGCCTGAAAAATAAAATCAAAATACTTAGACCCATAATTCTCAGGATTATGAGTCTATTCGTAACTTGAGTCTCTGAACGATCCCATCAAATCCACCATCAAAGCTTGCAAGATATTCTATATCCCTGCTATTCATAAGTTCTATGGTCGTGCAGTCGGTAAAACTCAGCTTCTTACTGGCATATTTTACAAAAATTTCCCACCCTTTGTCAAGAACCTCTTTATCCACAAAAAGCAGGTTCATGAATTTCTGCATGTCCTTTTCCTTATTTCCAAGTATAAAATCCCGGACTCTTGCAGCATTCCTGACATCTCCTGTTTTGTAAAGCAGGAAAGTCACAGCCTCGTCAAAAACCGCATTCGAGGTAAATGCAGCCCCATGCTTATTTTCTATAATATCATCAATAAGACCAGAGGCTTGCGCATGGAGCTTGTCCTTCTCATTGACATAGGCAATGAATATGCCTGCATCGATGAAAATACTCATCTTCTGGCTCCGTAAACCACAAAATCTATTTCTTCTTCACTTGTCTCAACTCCCATGTCACACTGGAGACTTCTTATTTTCTTTTTATCTTTCTCTGATAAGGGAAGCTTTGATAGCCTGCCGAAGAAGTTATCTTTTCTCGACCTGACAAATTCGATAAGCTGTGAGAACAACTCCTGCTGGGTTATTTTCTTACCTGTTTTGAGAGTCAATTCAGCCTGAAGCATATCAAACAGGTTTTTATCTTTATCAGATATCTTGATATTTTCACTCATAAGTAAAAAGATAACTTTATCTTTTATATAGTTTTCTACAAATTGAAGCATTTTCAATTCGTATTGATGAATAAAATTGTATACTATGGAATATAAGAAACATATAATTAACCTAAAATAGAATATAGCAACACAAGAAAAAAACAAGACATACGAAGGAGGCAATACAATAGTCGAAGTTTCACTCGTCCTTCCAGCTTACAATGAAGCTGAAAGGATCGAAAGCACTGTAGAAAGAACAGCCGCAGCTCTTCGCGATTTCACATCCTCGTTTGAGATAATCATAGCAGAGGACGGAAGCACGGACGGTACAGACAGGATATCAGAGACCCTTGCAAAAAAATATGATTATGTGGTGCACCTTCATTCAGATCAAAGGCAGGGAAGGGGACGCGCCCTGAACCGAGCTTTCAAAGCGTCAAAGGGAGAGATCCTTGGTTACATCGATGTAGACCTTGCAACCGATATGAGACACCTGGAAGAACTTGTCAATTCCATCCGGGACGGCAATGATTTTGCCACGGGCTCCCGCATGCTTCCCCAGAGCAATGTCAGGAGACCTTTAAAGAGGGGATTTGCGAGCAAAGGATTTAATTTTATCACGAGAACCATGCTCGGCTCAAAACTCTATGACCACCAGTGCGGATTCAAAGCATTCAGGCGCGACTCGCTTTTTAAGATAATGGATACTGTAAAAGATACGCACTGGTTCTGGGATACTGAATTATTTGTCCGCGCCCAGCGTGCAGGGTTCAAAGTCAGGGAATTCCCCGTAGAATGGAAACACGGAGGCGCCACAAAGGTTAATTTAATAAAGGATGTCTTCGGGATGGGTTCGCAGATATTCAGGTTGTGGTATGAGTTCTTATGGCAAAAACAAGTAAAATAGAAATGGGATGTGATTATGGGATTTGGATTGCTGTCTGAGCTGTTCTATGTAGCGCAGTGGTACCTGCTTATCGTATTTCTCGGAATAATAACACTACCGCTCACGGTCAATATCTGCCGAAACCTTCCAGACCGCGGATACTCAGTATCGAAGATACTCGGTATACTGCTTCTTGCTTACGTTTCCTGGGTCATGTCGTATGCCCTGGGTTACAGCAGGAACGAGATAATGCTTTCAATATTTCTGGTATGTGTTTTTTCTGCCGTTATCTATATTAAGACAAAACCTGCGATCGATAGGAAGCTGCTGCTCAGGAATGAATTGATATTTGGCGTCGTGTTCCTGCTATTCCTGATCATAAGAGCCTACAACCCGGAGATACACGATGCAGAAAAGGTCTATGACTTCATGGTCCTCAATTCTATCCTGAATAGCGCAAGTCTTCCCCCGCATGATTCATGGTTTTCAGGTTACAAAATAGACACGTACTATTATTTCGGCTCATTTACGATCGCCACTCTCACGAAACTTCTCGCGATCCCCTCGAATATAGCATATAATCTGGGAATGTCCCTTTTGCCAGCACTTGCTGCAGTTGCTGCATTCGGGCTGGGCTATAATCTGACCAGTGATAAAAAAGGAGGCATTGCAGCATTATTCCTGCTTGTATTTGCTGGCAACCTGTACCCTGCCGGGGTAATATCCGCCCGTGCGCTCAACATAACCACAAGTCCCTGGGGAAACGTGCCCAATATTATGAATTACTGGGGAGCGACACGAATTATCCCAAATACTGCTAACGAATTCCCGTATTTCAGCTTCATGTTCGGGGACCTGCATGCCCATGTCATAGCCATTCCCTTCGCGCTGCTGGCTATTACGTTAATATTTAACCTGTATATCTCAAAGAAATTTCAGAAAACATCCATCCTCTTACTGAGCCTCGCACTTGGTTCGCTTTTCGTGTTCAATTCATGGGATTATGTCACGTATTCCGCGCTTTTTATAATTGTGGTGTTGATCCAACCCTGGAAGATTGAAGGAAACAAAACAAGAGAAATTCTCAAAGACCTGTTAAGACGATCCGGCATTGTAATTGCAGTTCCCATACTTGGACTCCTGATATTCACCTTTTTCTTTATCGATTTTCACTCTTCAAGCATACAGGGAATAAAATCCGTCACTACAAGGACGGCGCTGCTGAATTTTCTGGTAATATACAACCTGTTCTTATTCCTGATAGTCTCGTTCCTGTTGATCCATATCCCGGAATTCAGGCATAAAAATTTGATACTGGCTGCCCTTTCGGCAGCGGCTGTTGCATTATATTTTGTTCCCAATTTTCAAACCCTTGCAGTATTTGTCCCTATGTCTTTCCTGACCTGCATGGGCATATACTTTTTTTACAGGAAAAACGACACGAACAGGCTTTTTGTCTCAGCCATGATAGCACTCGGTCTTTCCATTCTTGTGTTCTGCGAATTGTTCTATTTTGATGACCTGTTTTCTGGTGGTGAGGAAAGGTTCAACACTGTATTTAAATTTTATAACCAGGCGTGGATTCTCTTCAGTATAGCGTCAGCTTATGCTATTTATGATATCATAGACAAAAAATACAGAATGAAAAAGGCTGTGCTTGTTATTTTATCAATACTTGTCGTGCTTAATTCCCTTTATCTATTTACAGGCACATTTGCAAGGACTGGAGAATTGAAGGGAGACGCCAGTCTTGACGGCATAGCTTTTCTGAAAACGGCTGATTACGGTGATTACGACGCAATCGTCTGGGCAGGTGGGAACCTTAATGGGACTCCTGTTATCCTGGAAGCGCCTGGTGCGAGTTACAAGGATTCCTCACGAATTTCGGCATACACAGGGATACCGACTGTCGTGGGTTGGGTGGGACATGAATATATGCTCAGGAACAATTGGGGGGAAATATCGGCTCGCATCAGGGACGTCGATACCATTTATGAGACAGAGGATAATAACGAAGCTATGGCGCTGCTGCGGGAATACAATGTGTCATATATTTATATCGGGGATAAGGAACTTGGGAAATACAAGCAGCGAGGCTTGCAGAAATTCGAGAACACCTTGTATTTTGAAAAAGTGTACAGGGGCGTCGCGGAGATATATCGCGTATTGTCATGAATCTGGAAATTTTTGGGAATCGAAGGTTTTTTCCCAATTGACCCGAAGAAATTAAAAATTTCTTGATCCATACCGTTAAAGCTTTTTACTTACAGGGAGAGACTCAAAAGGTATTATTACCATTTTTTAGAATGTTAGGATAGGGTAATCAGAGCATTTATAATTTTTATCTCATTCGCTTATGAAAATAGTTTAAATATTTAAAAATAATTAAATAATATACTTCTATATTTTAATGAGCAGTGATCTCAGGCTTTATCGACTAACTTTTCAAGGATTGCTTCAAGGCGGGTGTTATGCTCATTTATCCCTGTCACCATTACTTCAAGACGGGTATTATGCACCCTCTGTTCCCCAATAAATGTACCTAACAGACCGGACAGGTTAGTGAATCCTACATTCATATCTGCGTTTAAGTTTTCAAAACCCGTTTTTAGCAGCAAATTAGCCTTATCCAGCTTTCTTCCGATATCAATTTCATCATCTGAGGAAGCCTTTGAAAAATCATCTGGAAGATCAATAAAAGGCAGTAGTTGTTCTTTGATATCTACAATATCAGCACCGCTCTCTTCCCCTCGAATCTTTATTGTATGTGTAAAATTCTCGATTACGCTATCTGCACCACTGCAAAGAATCTTTACACTACCATCCTTCGCATTAAAAACCAGACCAGGCATACCAAATGATCGACCAATATGTTCTACAATAGACCTGAACCCGATGTCCTGGACTTTTCCAGTTACAATTATGCTGTGACATTTCGGTTTTTCTATTTTGGTCATAATAACTTCTTTATCCCAAAACTATTTATGGTTTTTCCTTTAGCTTTTCAATTCGCATGATCGGTAAGGTCTACCATTGCCTGACCTGAGATAATGTGCCATATCGTCCAAGCCTGTTCTGGCAGTGTTTAAGCCATGTCTGAGCCTGTTATAGCCTATTATAGTGTCTCGTCAAGTGTCAATTAGCAACAAATAACCGAGATAAATGATAGAATTATAGTCTTGCGATATTTTCTATCTGCGAAAATCTGCGCAATCTGTGGATAAAATTTCAGATGAAAATCCGCAGATTTCGCAGATTGGCGCAGATTTGTTGAACCTGAT
>JAHIHJ010000361.1 GCA_018899795.1 Methanobacteriota archaeon | reverse complement strand
TCCACTTAGTATTGTGTTAAAATCAGCCCTTGGAGGGATTGAAACAGCGCAGCAGGAATAACATTTTATGCAGCGTATGTGAGTTAAAATCAGCCCTTGGAGGGATTGAAATTTGGTTTGGCGAAACAAAGTCCTTTATCTTGAGCATGTTAAAATCAGCCCTTGGAGGGATTGAAACTTGCTTGAAGTGTGGCGATTGTTGCCGGTTTCCTGAGTTAAAATCAGCCCTTGGAGGGATTGCCCCGAAAAGAAGGGGTCTCCGCCTTGTCGCAGCGCTTTGGAACATCCATAAGGGATTGAGAGATCGCGGAAAAATATCTTATTCGATTTGATACATAATAATTGGCAACAAATCTGCGTTCATCTGCGTTTATCTGCGGTTCCTTTTTCTTTAATGCCCCTAACATCATTTTTCATCAGCATCCCCATGAGCCTGTGCCCTTCCACAAGCCCATAAACCCCATCCTTTGCCGAGAACTCATCGAACCTGTCCACATAATCCGCTTTCTCAGTGGAAGAATATATCGCAAAAGGAACAGGGTCCCTGGTATGCGTCCTGATGGGAATTGGCGTTGGATGGTCGGGTAATACCAGAATCCGATAATCTCCGTATCCTCCGAGCTCGTTCAGCATCCCACCCACCACTTTCTCATCAAAATCCTCGATAGCCTTCATCTTCGCTTCCAGGTTTCCCATGTGACCTGCCTCATCCGGCGCCTCAACATGGACAAAAACGAAATCCCGCTCTTTAAGCGAGTCAAGCGCATAAGCAGCCTTGCCAGAGAAGTTGGTATCAAGATAACCCGTAGCGCCCGGAACCTCGATGATATCAAGACCGGCAGATTTCCCAATCCCTTTAAGCAGGTCAACGGCTGAAATTACCGATCCCGTAACGCCATATAAATCCCTGAAAGGCGGCATATCAAGTGCTTTTCCCTGCCCCCACGGCCATATAAGGTTCGCAATGTTCTTCCCGTTCTTTCTTCGCTTCATATTTATTTCATGCTTCTCAAGAATGGGCTTTGATGACCTTATAAGGTCGATCAGCATATCGGAATCCGCACCGCGCGGAAGGACATCTTCCACTGACTGCCCCACAACATCATGCGGCGGGGTGCATATCGTTTTCTCTCCCCGCTTCATCACAAGCAGATGCCTGTAGCTAACGCCAGCATGGAACCTGCAATCTTTCGCAAGTTCATTATCAACAGCTTCAATCAGTATCCGGGCTTCCTCACTTGAGATATGTCCTGCGCTGTAATCAGCCAGCATCCCGTCCTTCTCGGTTATGAGGTTGCACCTGAAGGCAATATCGTCATTTTCAAGAGGAACTCCGATGCTTGCAGCCTCAAGAGGTCCGCGTCCTGAATAATACCGCGCCGGGTCGTATCCCATTATGGAAAGGTTCGCCACATCGCTTCCAGGGGGCATATTGTCGGGTACTGTCCTGGCAATTCCGTTCCTTCCGTGCTTTGCAATAAAATCCATGTTCGGGGTATTTGCAGCCTGAAGCGGCGTCAGGTCGCCAAGTTCCGGGAGGGGATAGTCCGCCATCCCGTCGCCGACAAGTACGATGTATTTCATAGCCCCCACTTACAGAACGCCAGTACAATAAAATATCGGTCAAATGGCTGGATTATTATGGTTTATAATATTTAATATACAATCCCAGCAGTCCGACAAATATTATCAGCATAAGCACGAACATGAAAATATACAACTTTATCATTGTCTTTATCCCGCCTACACTTTTGTTCATCTGGGATAATTCCTCGTTCAACTTCTTTATAGCTTCTTCAACTTCAGGTGAAGGGAGATATTTCACAGGTTCGGGGATTACCTGTGCCTTTACAGGCAGAGGAGGGACATACGTTTTTTTGGGCGCATACGTTACCGGTCTAACCTTTTCTATCTGCTTAAAATTAGGATCTCTTCCCTTGCCAAGCGTGCGAAAAATATCGTCTTCCGTTACATCAAGTATTGACATATTGTACCTTCGACCATAGTAATATTGATGTTGCTCTTATATATTTCTTTTTCTTTCGAAAAAAGCAAAAATTAATCTGATTAAGATCCATGATACACAGCAAATATTGCCTCATACATAACCGATTAATGCCATTAGATCAAATGTGATAAGAATGACCACAGTAGAACTTTACTATTCAGATACCTGTCATAACTGCCATCAGTTAAGGGCTCTCATAATGGAACTCATTCCAAAGAACATGAAATTCAAAGAAATAAACATCTCCTATCCTGAAGGGAAGCAGCGGGCATCAGAACTGAACATCATGTCAGTCCCTACGGTCGCTATCGACGGGGAGGTCGTGCTCGTGGGACGAGTATCAAGAGAGGAACTTTTAAGAGAGATTGCATCACGTGAGAGCTAAGCATGGACACTAAAAAATACAAGAACGTTACACGCGGTGTTTCAGAGACATACGTGAACGTGCACCCCATACAGCGCGGAGGCGTGCTGACAGCAGAAGCAAGAAAAGCCCTGCTTGAGTTCGGGGACGGTTATTCTGTTTGCGATTATTGCTTTGAGTCAAGGGTTGATCTCGTGGAAAACCCGCCTGTCCATGACCTGACGCAGGACATCGCTGAGTTCCTGAACATGGACGAAGTGCGGTTCACGGCAGGGTGCAGGCACGCGAAATGGGCTGTAATGCACATGGTATGCGAACCCGGCGATACTGTTGTGATCGACTCACTTGCGCATTACACTTCATATCTTGCAGCAGAAGCGAATAGACTGAACGTTGTCGAAGTGCCGCACAACGGCTACCCCACATTTGAGATAGACATCGAAGGATATGCCAGGAAATTCGAGGAAGTAGAGCAGAAAACAGGAAAACTTCCTTCGATGGCAGTTCTTACGCATGTGGATTACAGGTACGGTAATGTGGCTGATGCTGAAAAAGTCGGGCGCATATGCAAGGAATACGGTGTCCCTTTCCTGTTAAATACAGCATATTCATCCGGCATCATGCCTGTTGACGGTAAAAAATTACATGTTGATTTCCTGTGCGGCTCAGGACACAAGAGCTGGGCGGCTTCTGCTCCCATGGGAATACTTGCGACCACATTCGAATGGACGAACAAGGTCTTTAATAAATCAACCATTCGCGGCGACTGGAGCGGCAGGGGATTCACGAAAAAAGAAGTTGCATTGTTCGGCTGCTCTCCTGTTTTCGGAGCACCTGTTGCCACGCTCATGGCTTCGTTCCCTGCTGTTGTGGAACGAGTGAAACTCTGGGACGAAGAGGTAAAAAAAGCACAGTATTTTGTCGGGGAGCTAGAGAAGATAGACAGGTTCCATCAGATGGGAGTCAAACCCAAGCAGCACACGCTTATGAATTTTGAAAGCCTGGTACTGCACGAGATAGCAGAGAAGGATAAGCGCAGAGGTTATTTCCTGTACCATGAACTGAAGAAGCGTAAGATCATCGGGCTTCATCCCGGCATGAGCAAGAATTTCAAGATAAATACCTATGGGCTGAAATGGGAACAGGTGAAATACGTCGCTGAGGCTTTCAAAGATATTGCACGCACGAATGGGATAAAAGTAGAGGATTAGGAATTAAAAATGAAATATTCAGAAAATTCATCCAAATTCAGAAAATTTTTCGAACTGCCGTCATCACCTGTTTCAGTGAGGATCATAACTGACGACTCAGAACAAAAAACGAACAAACAGCCCATGCGTTTTTGCGAAATGGTCAGGAGAAGCGCGATGTACGGGGAGAGCTTTGTGTTCGGCGTGGAAGAACTTACATGCACGAGCGGTGAACTGGCGCTTGGCTTCACTGAACCATCATACGGGGATGTATATCCAAGGATAAAACCTGCTAACACGAAACTGGTGAGCATCTCACCGCTTGAAAAAACAGAGAAAAAACCGGATGTGGTAGTGATCGTCGGGACGCCGAGGAAACTCATGCGCGTATCGACAATACTTGCCCAGTTGCATGATAAACAACCAGTAGAGGTTAAATTCAAAGGCGAGTTCGCGGTGTGCGGCGAGTGTACTGCTATACCGTATATGGAGAAAAAAGTGAACCTGTCGCTTCTGTGCAATGGAGCGCGCATGTTCTCCGGTTACAGGGACGACGAGATGGTTATGGGGTTCCCGCTTGATGATTTTATCCGCATTTCCGACAGCACCCAAGAGAAAGAAATAACGAATGCGCTGTGCGGCTGCATTATGGATGACATACCAGCAGGCGCGGTTGCTGCCATCGAAAAAGTTGGTTTCGGGAAAGGCACAGACCAGTTCTTCGGGCGCTTCGGTGAAGAGATAGTGCGGCTCTACACACCAAAAAGCAGTGATGGTAAGATCACATCGCTTACGATGCATGTGCCTGTAAAATTCAAGGACAGCGAGACCGCTTCAAAAGTGAACGAGAAAGCGTATGAATTCCTCCAGTCGCCTGTGCTTCACAGGGCGCGCGATAACTGGGTGGATATAGCGATCCCGATAGAACTCGGAGAGAGCTTGAACAGGGCATGTATGAGAGGGGAGAGGTTCGAGGCGCTTGTTAAGGGGGGTATTGATACGATATTGAAGGAAGTGGAGAAGGTAAAGCGGAAATCCTAATAATAGATACTTTTCTTATGAAATCGAGGAAGGGATTTAAATACAGTTTCATTTTTCAAGAACGGTTATCCTTCTTGTCAGGCTTTTATGAACCCTTTGCAGATGGCTCTGCACAACCCTGAAACCCGCATCCTTTGCCAGCGCCTCTACATCCCGCTCAGAAATAAATACGGCTCTTTTTCCCGTTTTCAGCACGCGGTATATCTCTCTCAGGGAACCGGTGAGCATGTGCTCAAGTGATTCTGCTTTTATCGCCGCTGACCTGCCGTAAGGCGGGTCAGTGACCACGGCATCCACGCTCTCGTCACGAAGCGCCATGCCGCATGCATCCTGGTACATCAATGAATGATCGATTTTGTAGTGGTCAAGGTTCATTTTAGCGCCAAGAAGCAGCTTACGCTGCATATCGCCGCCAATGACCATGATCCCAATAAGTCCAGCTTCGACCAGGATACCGCCTGTTCCGCAGAACGGGTCAAGCAGGTTTATTTCCGGTTTTGCGATGTTCACAAGAGCCCGCGCCGCCCTGGGCATCATCACGCCAGGGTAAAAGAAAGGCTTATAATGGGGTTTTCTCGCCTCGAAAGCACTGCGGTCAATTGAATACATTATGCGTCCGAAGATGCTTTTATCCTCCGTAAGCAGTACCCTTAACTGCACTTCGGGATTTTTCAGGTCTGCACGATCACCTCTTTGAAAGAAGATCCCGCCAATGCGCTTCTCCATCAATCCCGTGTCTATTGTGGAATATTCCCTTATCTTTTTGACCCGTATGCTGTAGGTACCTTTAATTTCAAAACCTGCTTTTTCCACAGTATCCAAAACATCTTCCTCACTCGCCCCGCCTATCCCGAGAACTTCAGTTATATAATGTGTCATGGAGAGTTTTTCTGCAAGGATATCTGCTATTTCACATGCGTCTTTTCGTATCTCGATCATAAGACACCCGTCAAGCCTGAGAACGACGCTAAAATCAGCACACTCAGACTCAAGACATGCGAGCACTTCGGATCCGGGAAGAGTACTGTGTTCACCCGACAATTCAAATGCGATCAACATGATCTATGCTGCCAGGTTTTCTTTAAGATCTCTTAGCATCTCAGCCATGACCCCGTGCCATAAGAACTCCTTATCGAGCTTCCCTATGATGGTTTTTTTCGCGTATGCGTCTTCACACCATATCATGTTGCGGTATTCCACGTCCTTGAAGATGAGACCATACGGCGGAGCAGGCTCCAGCCCTTCAATATATTCTCCGGGAGATAGCATCTGTTCAAGCCATGCCAGGTCGCGCGCACCGCTTCCTACCATTTTCAGCGCTGTTGCGATCTTTCTCACCATATGCCAGACAAAATGGTTTGCCTGTATATCTAATATCATGAATTCCCTTTCCACCCTTACATTGATGGATTGGACCATTGATATGCTGCTCCTGTCCCCGTCAGGAGTCGAAAAATTGGCAAAATCATGCACACCCTTTAACAGCCTGGAAGCACTCCGCAAAAGTGATATATCGTACTGTCCGCACATGATATACCTGTATTCGCGACTTATCGCATCGCGCCTTGGGTCAAACTCATCCGGCATGCGGGCGCTTGCCCATATCCATATCGTTGGGGGAAGCTTGCTGTTCACTGCCATGGGAATTACCATATCAGGGTTATCAGTATCGAACGCTATGACCTGCCCGAGCGCATGTACTCCCCTGTCTGTACGACCGGCAGCGATATAGTTCGCTTCATGAGGATTATTTATAATGTTCAATTCCTTAAGAGCCCTGAAGAGCTCACCCTCTATGGTATTGACGTCCGGCTGTACCTGGAAACCATGATAATCCGTTCCAATATAAGCGACTTTCAGAGCGATCCGCATTTGGTTTAAATTGGCTCATGAACATATAAACATTGGCTGTAAATAATATTGAAGGACAACTTTATATAACACCTCATACTAATAATTACAATGATGATTTTAAAATGGTAAAAGTACTGGTTGTTGAAGATAATCCCCTGAATATGGAACTGATACTTGAGATACTCCGATCTCAAGGTTTCACTGTCGATACGGTTGACGATGGAGAAAAAGCCATTAAGATAACCGAAAAATCCTCCTACGACCTGATACTTATGGATATAGCTTTACCAGGCATTGACGGGGTTGAGGCGACCAAGATCATAAAAAGCAGACCCGCTTATAAGAACGTCCCTGTTGTTGCACTGACAGCATTCGCGATGGCTGGAGACAAGGAAAGACTGCTTAAGGCAGGATTTAACGATTACATTTCCAAACCTCTGGACGTCCATCAGTTCATAACAAAAATGGAAAAATACGGGAAGTAACCGAATGAGTAAATCAAAGATCCTTGTGGTGGACGATGAGCAGTTGAACGTTGAACTTATGGAAGGGATCCTTTCCAAGGATTACGATGTTGTTACTGCGATGAGCGGAACCGAAGCTTTAATAAAAGTGGAAAAAACATTTCCAGACATTATTCTTCTTGATGTAATGATGCCCAATATGAACGGCTACGCAGTGTGCAAGAATCTGAAAAGCAGTCCCGCGACAATGTCAATACCGATCGTAATGGTTACAGCCCTTAAGGAGAAAGAAGACCGGATAAAGGCTATCGAGGCAGGGGCGGATGATTTCTTAAGCAAGCCCGTGGATATGTATGAACTCAACGCAAGGGTAAAATCGCTGCTGCGTGTAAAGCAATTCCATGATAACCTGGTGGAAGAACGGCAGAGGCTTCTTATATTCAGTTCTGCTCTTGACAGCATGGACGACTGCGTGATAATAACGAACATGAGCGGGGACATCAAGTATGCAAATCCTGCCTTTGAAAAAAAATACGGATTTTCGAAGGATGAAATTTCAAGAATGCATATCAGCGCCATCAAACATCAGGAAAGTAACCTTATGCTTGATAAAGACAGCCTGATCCAGGATACAAAACATGAATGGAAGGGGAACCTTGTCAGTGTTAACAAGCACGGGCTCAGGCTTAATATGACCATAAAGTGCTCTCCTGTGATAAAAGATAACAGGCACATAAATCTTGTATTCGTGTTGAGAGAACAGGTGTAACGACCGCTATTTTAAATTACATACCAGCCATATTACCTGTATGAAATTACAGGGGAATTGTCATTAGAGATAATGAAATAGGCATATTTTCATATTATTCCGGGAGTCCGGGAACCGGAGGCAGGATACGGCAGCTGGTCGATGACTTTGCGGTAGAGGAGATCACGAACAGGGTGGAGACCACGAACGGGAATTATCTTATCGTAGAGCTTACAAAACGGAACTGGGACACACATCGCCTGATGCGGGAACTCTCGCGGATACTGAGGGTGAGCCAGGACAGGTTCGGCTGGGCTGGTACGAAGGATAAGCGCGCCCTCACGAAACAGAAGATAAGCATCTGGGATATGAGCGCTGAGGAATTGGCGCGCGTAAGGCTGAAGGATGTGGAACTTACTCCGGTCGGGCGCTCGAACAAGAAGATAAGTCTTGGAGACCTGTGGGGCAACCGTTTTAAGATAACGATAAGGGATATCGCTCTCCCTGTGGATGAAACGCTTGAAAGAGTGAAAGCCATAACCAAAGAATTAGAGAAGGGCGCGCCGGATTTCTTCGGTGTGCAGAGGTTCGGGGAGAACAGACCGGTTACCCATGTGGTGGGTGAAGCAATTTTGAAGGGGGATATTAAAGAGGCTGCGCTCACGTATATCGCAAGACCATTCCCTGATGAGAACGAAGATATCCAGCAAGCCAGGAAGTATGTTCAGGATACCGGGGATTTTAAGGCGGGCTTGAAGATGTACCATCTTCGGCTCCAGTTCGAAAGGGCGATGATGAATTACCTGATCGAGCATCCCGATGATCACGCAGGGGCGTTCAGGGTGCTGTCCCCGAACCTTCAAAAGATGTTCCTGCATGCGTATCAATCATATATCTTCAATATTATCCTGAGCAGGCGCATCGCGGCAGGATTGTCGATAAATGAGGCTTACGACGGGGATGTGGTGTGCTTCAAGAATGAGGTTGGGATGCCTGATACATCGCGGCTTCAGAAGGTCACGGTTGACAACCTTGACGGAATAAACAACCTCATCAACAGGGGGCGCGCTTTCGTCACTGCGCCGCTTGTGGGGTATGATACACAGTTTTCAGAGGGAAGGCAGGGAGAGATAGAGAGGGAGGTCATCAGGGAGATGAACATTGACACCGAAGGCTTTAAAGTTCCGGGAATGCCTGAAATAGCGTCAAAAGGGCTTCGCAGGGAGATATTGCTGATCGTAAAGCCGGAATTCTCGGTCATGGAGGATGAGGTTAATGCAGGGAAAACAAAGGTCGTACTGGATTTCACGCTTCCCAAGGGGAGTTATGCTACGGTGGTTTTGAGGGAGTATATGAAGGGGCAGGCGATTCCTTCATAATTATAGTTGAGAACTGAATGTTTTGAACTAATCTTTGCGCCATCTGCGGTGAATATAATCAAACACCGCAAAGCACGCAAAGAGCGCAAAGTGGTGTAATACAATGTATTACATATTATTTTACAAACGGCTTCCCCGACTTCAATATAACATCCGCCACCTCAGGTCTCATGGAATCCGCAGGCGGTCTCTTCCCCGCTTCAATCATCTGCCTCATCTTCGTTCCTGAGAAGTCTATCCTGTCAGTATGCGGGCACACCTTATCATTCGTTATCCCTCCGCACTTGTGGCAGTGGAAAAACGACATAAAGAACATGGGCTCGATGCCGATATCGGGGAACTCCTTGAAAATCTCCTGCGCCGCGAACGGATGATAATAGCTCCCCACGCCCGCGTGGTCACGTCCGATGATGAAATGCGTGCACCCGTAGTTCTTTCGCACGATGGCGTGGAAAATAGCTTCACGCGGTCCGGCGTATCTCATTTCGGTCTGGAAAATGCCGAGGACGACCCTGTCCTTTGGGAAGTAATTATCGATAAGAACTTCGTAGCTCTCAAGTATTACCTCGTCCTTGAAATCGCCTTTCTTCTTCTTCCCGATCACGGGATTGATGAACAGCCCGTCCACCATGGTAAGCGCGCTCTTCTGCAAATACTCATGCCCCAGGTGCGCCACGTTGCGGGTCTGGAATCCCACGATCTTCTCCCATCCTTTTTCCTTGAATAGGTTGCGCGTCTCCACTGGCTTCATGGCATACTTGAAATAAGGCGTTTCTGACTCGTTCAGCAGGCTTATCTTTCCTCCAAGAAGCGTGTCCTTCATTGAATAGGTCTTTGCCACGCCTGGATGCGCCGCGTCGTTCGTGCCATATACCTGCTCTGCAAAAGCTCTTTTATCGTATGTGAATCTCTCATCCACCTGCATCACTGCCACAATGTGCTCCCCGCTCTTGAGCAGTATATCGTCCCCTTCTTTTATGTCGTTGTTGTCAGTATCAAGCACTATAGGCAGAGTCCAGGGAAGATCGTTCGAGAGCCTCTTGTTGTACAGGATGCTATCGTAGTCCTCGCGGCTGTTGAAGCCTTCAAGCGGGCTGAACAGCCCTGAGGCGATGTTCTCCACGTCCTTCATCAGGTCAACGCTGATGGGGACGCTCTGGTATTCAGATGCCTGGTCGATGATCTTTTTTCGTTTTTGTTCGGTCAATGTCCTGTTGACCAGTTTTCCGCCGTGAGGTTTGATTTGAGTCATTGTTATCCCGGATTTTGGGATTAAATGACTTTTTGTTTAATAATGGTTTGCGAAGAGGCAAGAAATGATATAAAAAATATTAGAGAGTCATTCTTGCATAATCGAGCGAACTCTTGGCATCGCCAATATAGATATTTATCCTGACCTTATACTCCTTCAGCAAGTCCATATATTCCGATATCGAGAGCCTGGCTATCTTTGCTCCGAGACCGAAACTGACCTTTTCCTGCTGATATAGTTCAATGGATTTCATATATATTAGCCGCAGATTAATGCAGATGCGTAGCAACAAATCCGCGTTCATCTGCGTTTATCTGCGGTTATCTGCGATTTGTTATCGTACCAGAATCAGAAATAAATTCAAGTTCTTTTTCAAGCTCTGCTCTTGAAATAAACTTTTCCTCATCGATTTTCTTCAGTTTTTCCAGATACTCAGGTCTAACCTCAAGAAGGTCATCGATTATATTCATAATGATATTTGATATTCTACTCACACGTATAAAAAGTTTGACTCATAAAGCCCTTTGTACAGCGCATATTTCTAATGTCTCCTACACCTTTTTTGGGCAATTTGATTCTACGATTCCAGCATTCTCTCAACATACTCCAGCGACTTCTGCTGCTGCTTCAGCGACACGTTCCCCTTGATCCCATGCTCCATAAGTATCTCAAGCATCTCTCTGGGGCTCACATCCGCAAGCTCGGAAGCCTCCCTCAAAGTCACTTTCCTGTCCCGGTACAGATTCACCGCATACTCTTTCAATCCGAGTTTGATAAGCTGTCTTATCGCATCGGATTCGTCCACATCTTCCTTCTTCGCGCGATAACCGATCCTCGCAGAGAGATCTTCAGGCAAAAGTATTGTTTTAGTTATCATTCTCAAACTCATCAATGGCTAAATGGTAATCCTCATTCGGAACAAGTTCTTTCAAGTTCCTTAAAGGTTTTCTTCATTCGTATACCTGATCACCCATTTTTTCAGCAGAAATACCATTATTAGACGCATATTTAATTTTAGTCCAACTAAAATTAAAGTACAGTTTAATTTTAGTAAATCTTTTATAGCAGGAGCGCCATACAAATACTCATGTATGTAGAACGGCTGATAGATGAGAACTTCAAAAAAATACTTCCGGTTTATAATATCATTGCAATAGTCGGCGCGAGGCAGTCTGGGAAAACCACGTTCCTGAAACAGAAAATCATGCCTCTGCACTCTTCTTATGTGATGTTCGATGATCCGGATGTAAGATCACTTTTTGAAGAAGACATCAAAAAATTCGAAAAACAGTATCTTGAAGGTTATGACGTCTCCGTGCTCGACGAGGTGCAGTACTGCAAAGATGCAGGAATGAAACTCAAGTATCTTGCTGATAAAGGCAGAAGGGTATGGATTACCTCATCCTCTGAGATCATTCTTGGAAAAGAGATACTTTCATATCTTGTAGGAAGGGTCTCGATCATCAAACTGTATCCCTTCTCACTTCAGGAGTTCCTGAATTCCCAGGGTCAGAAAGAGGTGACTTCAACCATACTCAGGCGAAGCGTCTGGGAGCATGCGATGTATGGGGGTTATCCCAAAGTAGTGATGACCCGGGAGCCTGAACTCAAGAAAATAATTCTCAGGGACCTTTATGAGACCATGCTGCTGAAAGATATGGCGAGGACTTTTTCCATCGACGATATAGGCTCGCTTGAATTATTTGCAAAATATCTTTCCGTAAACACGGGCGGACTTCTGTCTTATGATAGCATTTCAAAGACCATGAAGCTGTCATTCCAGACTGTAAAGAAATACCTTGACGCGATGGAGAAAAGCTATCTCATCGTCCGTGTACCCCCATTCTTTACGAACAGGACAAAGGAGATCATCAAGCAGTCTAAGGTCTATTTCGTAGATACAGGGTTGAGGAACACAGTGGCAAAGGAATTCGATGCGGAACTGAAAGGGAATGTGTTCGAGAACTATGTCCTCATGGAGCTTATCAAGATGGGATTCTCTCCAAAGCACTGGAGAACAAAATCAAAGGCAGAGGTTGATTTTATCGTTGAGAAGGAAAATGCAGTTATCCCGGTGGAAGTAAAACTTAGCGCACAACCCGGTAATATAGAACGCAGCCTGCGCTCATTCATTGAGACCTACAGCCCGAAAAAGGCGCTCGTGGTGTCGTACAGGGGAGAGGCAGGCAGCATGACGGTGGGCGGGTGCGATGTGGTATTTACGGATGTTCTAAGGATGAGGGAATACCTGCGCGGGTGATGGGAAGAGAAATATAGGGTTTAATCCTGTCGATCCTGTGATCCTGTCTAAAATGACATGCATTAACTGATCTTAAATTCGTCGTTCGATATCTCGGGCTCTGTCTTAAAAGAGTCGGACGGGATCGGCTCAACCACCTGGGCAGTTTCCTCAACCGGCGTCGGCGCCGCCCTGTCGCCCTTCTTCAATCGCAGCCCCGAGAGAGCGACAAAGAACGGTATCGCCTCCACTCGTCCCATGATCATCAGAACTATCAGCGCAAGCTTCAGGTGAGCAGCCAGGGCTAAGGTGGCTATCCCTGTCGACAAACCTACTGTGCCAAAGGCGGAAGAGACCTCGAACATCGAATCCACAAGACCAAATCCTGAGAACCAGAACATGACCCCTGCGCCCAGTACAACCGACAGGGAAACAATGATCAGCACAAGGTTTGCAATTATAATATTACCCCCAAACTCATTACCATCGATCATGATCTTATCCTTATCATCATTACGATGACGATCAAACCGGCGGGAAACGCGGCATACGGGGAGAAATCCGCAACAGGTGAGAATCCTCCGGTCATGAGCGAACTGAGAACCACAGATATCGTATCCGCAATATTTGTAAAGCCCATGAGATAGAATATACCGGAAAATACGGCGACATACACGGAATATACAACGAGGATCAACACCAGGGATCTCTTGATGTTGTCAGTCACTCGCACGAAGTTCATCACCCTTGACATGTTTTCAAGGGTTTTGCCTGTGTAGAAGAACGCAAGAAGCAGGAACACAATGCCCAGCCCGCCTATGAGGTGCGTGAAGCTGCGGTAGAACATTAAGGAGCGCGGAAGGGCGCTGGGGTCAGATATGAGCGAGAAGCCGGTAGTGGTGAACCCGGAGACGCTCTCAAAAAGGCTGTTCAATATCCTTGAACCCATATTCGTGTCGTTGAACGCATTGAGCCAGATATAGGGCAATGCGCCTATTATTCCCAGGACAACGAACACCCCTGTGAGCAGGACGCATGACATATAACTTTACAGGAAAATATATAAAGCTATCTTATTATGATAATGATGGTTTTTTATATATTTATCCACACTTGCTGCTCTGGCAGCGCAGGTTTCGTGTAACGCTCACATCCAATACTGATTTGCAGATCGTCTAATTCAATTCACTCCTCTCCCCGGTCACCATGAATACAACACTTTCACACAGATTCGTTATGTGGTCGCCTATCCTCTCAAGATACCTTGCTGCAAAAGTCAAATGTTGTGCGCCTGTTATCTTTTTTGGGTCTTCTATCATGTAAGAGATCAACTCTCTTCTTACCTGATCAAAGAGGTTATCGATCTCATCATCCCGCTTTGCAACAACCTTAGCAAGCTCAACATCCTTATTTTCAAAAGCGGTCATGGCATCTGCAAGCATTTGCTGACATATCTCTGCCATTCTTGGCAGATCTATAAGGGGCTTTACAGGAGGCACGTTGGCTGTCATCTTGGTAATAATTCCGATCTCCAGGGCAAGATCGCCCATCCTTTCAAGGTCTATGGACATTCTTAATACTGAGACTATAAGCCTCAGATCCCTTGCCATAGGCTGCTGTAGAGCAAGAAGGCGCATACAGTTATCCTCAATGCTGTGATCAATGGCATCGATCTTTTTATCCATATCAATGACCTTCTGGGCCATCTCAACATCACGATCTTTCAGAGAAAGTACAGCATCACCTATCGTCTTTCCCACAAGACTTCCCATGTTGAGTATTTCTTCCCTCAGCTTGTGAAGATCTTTGTGATACGCTTCCCGAACCATATTAACCAAACCTCCCGATTATGTAATCTTCCGTGCTCTTTTCTTTTGGCTTTTTAAATAACTGTCTTGTGTCTCCAAATTCTATCAGCTTTCCATACAGAAAGAAAGCTGTATGATCGCTGACTCTTGCAGCCTGCTGCATATTATGGGTTACTATGACAAGGGTGTATTTTTCCTTTAGCTCTATCATTAAGTCTTCGATCTTGCCTGTGGATATAGGATCCAGAGCTGAGCATGGTTCATCTAAAAGGATAACTTCGGGTTCCATCGCTAACGCCCTTGCTATGCAAAGACGCTGCTGCTGACCACCCGATAAACTCACGCCCGATTTATTAAGGTCGTTCTTAACCTCATCCCAGAGAGCAGCCTTTGTTAAGCACTCCTTTGCGATGTCATCAAGCATGTTCTTATCCTTCACCCCACTAAGTTTCAATCCAGCCACAACATTATCGCGTATGGACATTGTTGGGAATGGATTGGGCTTCTGGAATACCATACCTATGAGCCTTCTAATATCAACCGGATCGATATCTTTATCATAGATATCATTGTCGTCGACCAGAACTTTTCCTGTAGCTCTGGCTTTAGGTACAACTTCATGCATTCTGTTGAGGCATCGGATAAAAGTGGATTTTCCACACCATGCATTGAGATTTTCTACCGTGATCTTATTCTCCATTTATACTCCTTTTTTTACATTCCATATTTTCTTCTGGTTACGAACCTCACTCCAATGTTCAGGACAAGTATCAGCATGATCAGGATAAGAGCCCCTGCCCACGCTTTAGCATGCCAGTCAGGAAAGGGTGTTATTGCATACGTATAAATTTGCACTGGCATGGTAGAGATCGGTTGATCTAACCCGTTAGCCCAGAACATGTTGCCAAACGAAGTGAACAAGAGAGGGGCCGTCTCGCCGGATATCCTTGCAATAGATAGTAAAGCGCCGGTTATTATGCCGTTTTTTCCAGTGCTAATGACGATGTATATGGTTGTTTTCCACTTTGGTACCCCAAGCGCCAGGGAAGCCTCTTTAATTGATCCGGGCACAAGCCTGAGCGATTCCTCTGTTGTTCTCGTAACGATCGGGATCATCAAAACCGACAGCGCTACCCCGCCTGCGATCGCGGAGAAGCTTCCGAAATAAAGGACAATGAAGGTATAACCGAATAATCCTGCCACTATTGAAGGGGTCCCTGTCAGTACATCAGCCAAAAAACTTACAAAACGTCCAAACATGTTCTCCCCGTATTCTGAAAGATAGATGCCAGCAAAAATGCCCACAGGAAGCCCGATCAGGCAGGCGATCCCCACAACAACGAATGTCCCCTGAATAGCATTCCCAAGTCCACCCCCTGCTTCACCCACTGGTTTTGGGAGTTGTGTAAGAAAATCCAGGTTTATGGCAGATATCCCGTTGATCGTTACTATGTAGAGGATACTCAACAATGGGATTATGGCGATAACAACGCATGCAGCTGACATGCTGGACATGATCCGATCTATAATTTTCCGTTTATTCCATTTCATGCCCTGCCTCCCCCTTCAACCCTGAGAAGTTTTGACACTAATATCCTGGCTGCTATATTGATCATCAAGGAGACAAGCAGGAGTAAAAAACCTATTTCGATAAGAGATGATATGTAAAGATTTGAGGTTGCCTCCACGAACTCATTTGCAATAACCGCAGCCATCGTATGTGATGGTGCAAAAAGTGACTCTGATATCCTGGGGCTGTTGCCTATTACCATGGTAACAGCCATAGTTTCACCTATTGCCCTGCCAAAACCAAGGATCACTGCCCCGAATATCCCTGACCTTGCGTAGGGAAGTACCGCGATCCTTGTTGTTTCCCACCCGGTAGCTCCAAGAGAAAGAGCGGCTTCTCTCTGATGTGTGGGCACTGTCAGGATGGCTTCCCTTGATATCGATGAGGTTATCGGGATTACCATGATCGCAAGTATTACCCCACCTGTGAGCATGGATAGACCGTACATTGGTCCCTGGAATAGAGGCAGAAAACCAAGGTATGTTGAAAGGATCGGCGCAAGATGATCGCGGAGGAATGGGGCGAGAATGAATATGCCCCATAACCCGAGTATAACACTCGGTATCGCTGCCAGCAATTCTATGATGAATGAAAGTGGGGTCTTGAGTTTTTCCGGTGCAAGTTCTGACAGATAGATCGCAATTCCAAGACTGAAGGGGACAGCTATGAGCAGGGCAAGGAATGATGAAACCATAGTTCCGAAGATAAAAGGAAGAGCGCCAAATACCTCATTCACCGGGTCCCAGGTCGATGTTGTCAGGAAACTTAAACCAAACGCATTTCTTGAAAACCCGGACTCAATAAAAAGCTCCCTGAATAACAAAAATGCAAGAACTATTATTCCCAGGGCAAAGAAGCCGACAACAGCCTCAAAAATCAAGTCACCTGAGATATTACTCCGGTTGAAAAAAGATAATTTTAGTTTATTCATCCATCTAACCCTGAATAAGTATTTGACCATTATAATTCATAAGTTTTATGGTTATTTCATTCAGGCTAATTACTTCAGTTGGCAGCGGCACATACAGGAGTTCTGAGGAATATTTCTGGTCGTCATGTACTGCCCACCAGAGAAATTCCGCGAGAATTTTGCCTTTTGTCTGATCTGCCTGGTCTTTGTAGACAAGAAGATATGTAAAACTGCTTATAGGATATGAATTATTACCCTCTGCATCCACAATGCTCACCTCTGCCCAGCTTGCATCGCCAGCAGGCAGCGAAAGCACTGCCACAGCAGCGGCGTTTGCAATTGTTTCAAGCGTGGGCTCGATGAAATTCCCTGCTTTGTTCTTGATATATGCATAGGGGATGTTCTGTAGCTTGGCATAGGCAAGTTCGATATAACCGATAGTATAGGGATTCTGGGTCAGGAGACCTGATACGCCCTCATTGCCTTTTCCGCCAAGACCGACAGGCCAGTTGACGGATTTACCTTTTCCTGCTTTTGATTTCCAGTCAGGGCTGACAGCAGAAAGATAATCCGTGAATACGAAGGTTGTGCCGCTTCCATCGCTCCTGTGCGCAACGATAATATCTTTTTCGGGGAACTGTATCCCGGGGT
>JAHIHJ010000360.1 GCA_018899795.1 Methanobacteriota archaeon | reverse complement strand
AGCGAGGGGGTGGAAGGGAAGTTTTATGTCTGGACTGAAAATGAAATAGATTCGGTGCTCGGGGAAGATAACGAACTGATGAAAGAGATATACGATGGCGCAATTCCTTCTGGTAACTCCGTCGCCATGCTTAACCTCTTGCGACTTGGAAGGATGACCGCAAATGCAGGATTTGAGGAAAAAGCAGCGCAGATCGGAAGAGCTTTTTCAAAAACGATATGGCAGGCGCCAAGAGCATATACGCAGATGATGGCGGCGCTTGATTTTGCGCTCGGACCGATAAGCGAGGTAGTTATCGCAGGAGATGCCGGGGCACAGGATACAAAAGCTATGCTTGATGCCCTGAGGAGGGAGTTCATACCCGGTAAGGTGGTTATCCTTCAACCTGGTGAGGACACAGGGATCATAGATCTTGCTGAATATACCAGGAACCTTACAAGCATCGAGGGCAGTGCTACTGCCTATGTCTGCAGGAATTATAGCTGCAATCTTCCAGTGACAGATATTGAAGATATGCTGGATATATTGAGAGCCAAATAGATCATAAATGTATTGTTGGATCGTACATAATTTTTGCATAAGGCTCAGTTTAGAATGATTTTTCACATACATATGCATCATTCAAATTATGTACATAATTATAATATATATCATCATAAAGTTAATATATATGACCATATATATCATTTCTATGTTCACAAATGGTCATATTATGCGAGATAAGCACCCAATACATACAACCCTCAGTACTGATGCGATGAAGGTACTGGATCGTTATGAGAAAGAACTGGGGGCAAAGAACATCGTACTTGAACGAGCCCTCCTTGGAATGGACAAGCTCAGGTTTAAAGAGAAGGTAGATACACAGAACATAAGCAGGATCATCAGAAGAATAAAGACTGGTATTCCAGGGTTTGACGGGCTTATTGAAGGAGGGATACCAGAGGGTTTTGTGGTCGTTGTAACAGGTCCTCCCGGCACAGGTAAGACAACTTTCTCGCTGCAATTCTTGTACGAAGGCGTAAAGAATAATGAAAGATGTATTTTTTTCTCATTCGAGGAAAATGCAGAGCAGCTTATAAATCAGAGCATACGCTTTGGATGGGACTTCGGACAATATATTGATAAAGGGTATCTGGAGGTCTTTGGGTTCAGCAGGTTCTCAACAGAGGAGATAATTGAGATCATTGATATTTTCAAACCAAAAAGAATAGTTTTTGATTCACTCAATATATTTTCTGATGATACTGACTTCAGACGCTCCATACAATGGAGAAATATCTTAAGAGAAATCAAAGACAAGAAAATAACCTGCATCAGTATTACGGAAAAGAAATTCGGCTTTTCGGCAAACAAATTCGATGATTTTGATTTTATGGGCGATGCCGTCATTTTTTTCGATAAGAAGCAACGTCATGATATTGACCCTTACCCCGCATATTACATGTATCCCCAGAAAATGAGGTTAACAAAGTTGAATGAAATACCTTTTAAGTTCGTTTTCACGGATCATGGAATAGAACTCAAAATCGAAGCACATATTGATAGAAATATCGTATGCAATACATTAGATGCTAACAAAGCAAGATTGGAATATATAGCGACCATAGATCATGAAATACGTATCTCATTGAACTCTATAATAGGGTTCTCTGAACTCATGAAGGATAAAATCAGAGGAGATCTGAATGAAAAGCAGGAACACTATGTGCATAATGTCCTTGAAAGCAGTAAGCAGCTGCTTCAGCTTATTCAACCTAAATCCTGAAAGGATTTAAATGTTTCTTAATAATAGTTAGAAATGTCAGGTTCTTAATTATAATTGAAAATACCCTTTTCTTTTGGCTTTCTGATCATAAAAATTAAAGTGACATTTATTACTATTCCTATGAATATGCCAATAATGAGATATCTGCTTATATTTCCAGGACTCTCTGCTTCATTTCCATCGTTACTAAGATGTTTTTCTGATTGTTGTTGAGTTTCAATAGTCGTAGTTATCTGAGGAATCCCTTCATAACTTGCGCTGTAAGATTTTTTGCCTGTTATGGCATGCGGAGAAAAACGCGTGGTAATGGCTTCATAATATATCCATTCAGATGTTTCACTTATCTTTTTTGTTGACAATGATGCCCATGCTCCCTGGTAATGCATCATAGTTATGGAATCCGGGTCAATGCTGTTGGATTTTATCCACGATACAGGCACTCTGAAGGTGATCTCTGCGTGCTTTATGTTCTTTGGTGTTGCAAACCCATAGGTTCCAACCCAGATATTGACATTCTTATATACTGTATCTGGCGCAGGTCCTTTTACGAGCGAAGAAGTGTTCCTGAGCACTTCAATTGCAACATTGATGTCCCCGGCATTGATATTTCCGGTTATGTTAACATAGATTATCGGGTCTGTACTTT
>JAHIHJ010000359.1 GCA_018899795.1 Methanobacteriota archaeon | reverse complement strand
GTTCTGGCAGGCGAATATCTTTTCTCGATTGGACCATCTTGTTTCTCTTTAACTTCGTTCTTCAATCTGTAAATACTATACGAAACGTATTGGGGTTTACTGAGGTCAAGTAATCCCTTGCCTTCGGCATAAAGCAAGAACAGGAACCTGTAAAGCAAAAGCATCGCGCATTTCTGAACAGTCTCGCGCGTCGCCTCGTTCTGGATATCAAGCCCGTTCTGACTCCATGAAAAGAATCCTTCGGCGACTTTTTTCATCGCCTTATACACGTTATCTTTTAAGTCGTCCCCGATAACTTTTGCATAATCAGCAGAACCCTTCAATACCTCGTCAAGAAAAATTTTTCCATCTGTTGAAGTTAAAAAGGCTTCTCGTCGGAAAAAATAGTAAAAATACTTGAACTCCTCAACATTCTTTGATTCATCTTTTGCAAGTAGCGACGGCAAATCAATTTCATAATAGTCATCCCGCCGCCTATCTTTACAATACAGGCGCCAGATTTTACCATTAGAAAGGATTCCCCATTTTGGAGAAACATCATGAAGATAAATCCATATCTGTAAGCTTGGATTGCGTTTCCTGTCTTTTTCGTCTTTTCCAAAGCGGTCAAGCTCAATTCCCCACCGCTTTACCTCGCCTATGGCGAAGGCATTGTCATAAAATAAATTACCCGTTTTCTTGTGAGCATCATCAAGAGAGGCTCTATCAGGGAAAAAAGCATAATCCGGGAATTCCCCCTGCTCTGTGCCCTCATTGACCTCAACTGTATGATCGAGGATTTTAAAAATCGGCCCAAAGAACCTCTGCTCAAGCTGCTTCTCATTCAGATTGGGAATGAAATCTTTCTCAGTGTCGTATAACTTTTTGATCTCGGAAAAAGCAGCTTTATGTTCTTCTTTCTTCCATTCAGGATTATTCTTTATCTGGTTATCCAGGTAATAATTTGAAAATAGGTTTTTGTTATCCCTTGCTGTTATTGCCAGTTGCGTCATTCGACCACCATTTTTTAATCAAACCGGTCTTCGTATTATCACTTTGAATCGTTCAGCTGAAGTATCATTGATAAACTCAATATTCGGTTCATCTTTTAATGCCCTGATTATTCCACTGCCAAGACCACGGTAAGGCAGCATTTTGAACGCATATGAAGCAATGATCCGGTTTCGAATGCATGAAATCCCGGATTTCATATTTTCTATTGTCAAACTATTGGGCAATTTGCCTGGATTGTCGATCTCAATCCTGTTATCGAATATTAATATTCGGATGCTTGCACCGATAAAATAATCCCTGTGGATGAGTGCATTTACCAGGATTTCCTGCAAAGCGATTTCTGACACTTCAAGGACTCCAGGTGTGTTAAAATTTTTTCCTTTTTGTATTTTTTTTAAATTCCGCAGCAAAAAAGCCATGCCATTCCTGTATTGCTTTGAAATATTTCCATCAATATCGTCGCTGTCACGATATTGGGTACCACCCATTTCATTGCCAAAAAAACATACCGCTTTGATCAAAAATACCGGTTCGTATCTCTGCGGGTTCTTACCAAATAACAGCAATCCTGCCAGATTAAGTTTATTTTCACGCGCAAGGTTCAGGTTTTCAAGGATCTTATCAAGCGGCATTCCTGCCGCTTCTATATTTTCACCATATTGTTTCTCATAAAATGAATAAAAAAGCTCTTTGTCAATATCGTTTGCAGAAGAATCATGGACAATCATTTCATCAGCATATATTTTACCGGATTCCTGAAAAAGTCGCATCAATTCTTCCTGTGATATTTTTCTCTTATCTGACCCGACTTTAGTAAAATAGATGCCTTCTGCTGTGCAGTAGGGTTTGTTAACTCCTTCTTTTATCTCTATTACAAGGACTTTTTTATCTCCCACTTTTATTATTTCGCTAAGTGGTGTTATAGGAGGTTTCACATTCTCATTTGCGCTGTTTGATATCAACTGGTTCAACCTGCGAATATCATTGCTATCAAGACCTGCAATATTTCCAGAATCATCCACTCCGACTATGATAAAACCACCTTTTGAGTTTGAAAAGGCAACCATTTCCTGGGCAAGCTGTATTGCGTTTGTAATATCTTTTTTGAACTGTGTCTTGCTGTCCTCGCCTTTATCGATCAATTCCAGTAATTCCGATTGCTGCATAATTATTAATCTCCCTTTAAAGCTAAATCGTTACCTCAATTATCTTCATCGTATCATTCCCGAATATATCAACAACCTTAACAGCTATCTTCTTCCTGCCTTTCGTGCACTCCTTAAAAATGCTTATCATCTCAAGAGTCCTGTTTTTCTTTGTCCTGAATGACTGCCACTCGTTCTCGAAAACGAAATCCCCCGTCCAGACTTCTTTTATCTGGTTATCTGCATTCCTTATCTGGATTATCTCTTTCTTATTCTCAAAATCAAAATCTACAGACCAGTAATCTATCCAGTCAGTCCATTTTTTAGTGAGCGTTTCGCGCCTTATTATCCCGTTCTTGTCCTTTATGACCTTGATTATCTGACCGTTCTCAACTACGATCTTATTGCTGCCGTTCTTCAGGCTGCTCAGGATAAGCTTGTTGTCACCCCAGATGAGTTTGTTCGTCCATCCTTTCTGCTGCCTTCCCCTGTAGTCTATATCAAAAAGCGTCTTCTGGAAACTGACATTTTTCTCTGCTCTTGGCTCATCCACCTGCTCGATGACCTGGAAGGGCAAAACCACATTGCAGACCTCATTTGTCTTCCCGTTCCAGACAAGTTCCACTTCCCTTTTATCCTCGAACAATAAAAAGCGGTAATTCTCAGGAAGAGGCTTTCCTTCCTCAATATATTTGTTAATGTCCCGGATTTCGTTATCAGTGAGTTTCATGGCGTGGTAAAATACGAATTAACAGATATCTGCTTCCCCTGACAATAAATCTGCGTTTATCTGCGTTCATCTGCGGTTTCGTTTCTTCTTATACACATAATTTATTTCTTCTTATACACATTCAGCCCAATCTTTACAGCTTCCTTCCCCGGTACTGACTGATTACCTTCACTCGATGCGATGATAATCGTTTTCCCAGATGTGGAAGGTCCAAAATCTTTTGTCAAATCCACCTTGATCGTCAAAATGTTCCCATCAACTGACATTTCTACGTTCTTCATAATTTCATATCTCCTTCTGTATTGTTTATTATTATGACACCAGGAACCATCCATATATAGCATAGGAAAGGCTAAAAGCTTTTGTTTTTTCAAAAGACAAAATGCAAACCGTTATCCTTTTTGAACTTGTCAATAGTCTTCATGCAGGTTTGCATCACATGCGAAGCATCCACAAGGTGCGGGTTAAAAGATGAAGGGCTTTTTGACCTGTGCCCAAAAATCAAAACCACTGAAAAAACAGTAAAACCTGAAGTAGAGAAAGAAGCCACGACCGCAGTTATTGATAAAGATATACTAAGGCGGTATTTCGGCTATTCCGAATTCAGGCAGCTACAGCAGGATATTATACTTGACGTCCTGAAAGGGAACGATACACTTGTGCTCATGCCCACAGGGGGCGGAAAGTCCCTGTGCTACCAGTACCCGTCCCTGCTTTTCAAGGGACTTACGATCGTTGTCTCACCCCTCATTGCCCTTATGAAAAACCAGGTGGACAGCCTCAGGCAAAATGGCATCGCTGCTGAATATATCAACAGTTCTTTGAACTATGAAGACATATCAAAAATAAAATCAGCCCTGTTGCAGAACAGGATCAGGCTGCTCTATGTAGCGCCGGAAAGACTGACGATCCCTTCTTTCCTATCATTTCTAAAAGGATTAAAAATAAGCCTCTTTGCCATAGATGAAGCCCACTGCATCTCGGAATGGGGGCACGATTTCAGACCCGAATACAGGCAGTTAAAAATAATAGGCACTTCCTTTCCGGATGTTCCCATAATCGCCCTTACAGCCACAGCGACCACAAAAGTCAGGGAGGATATCATAAACCAGCTTGACTTCAAAGACTGTAAAAAATATATTGCCAGCTTCAATCGCGAGAACCTTGTTTATTATGTCAAACCCAAACAGGATGCATTCAGGCAGATAGTAGAGTTCTTAAAAACAAAGCCTCATGAATCAGGCATAATTTACTGCTACAGCAGGAAAAACGTTGACACCCTCACAGAAAACCTGAAATATGCAGGGTTCCGGGCGCTTCCATATCATGCAGGCTTGTCCGCAAGCGTGAGGTCAATGAACCAGGATAAGTTCATAAAAGACGATGTGGAGATACTCGTCGCAACGATCGCTTTCGGGATGGGCATCGACAAACCCAACATACGTTTTGTGATACATCATGACCTCCCCAAAAACCTTGAAGCCTACTACCAGGAAACAGGACGCGCAGGCAGGGATGGACTGAGGAGCGATTGCGTGCTTTTTTACAGTTACGGGGACAGGCAGAAGATAGAGTATTTCATTAACCAGATGACAAATGAAAAAGAGAGGCAGATAGCGCACGATAAACTGATGGACATAATAAATTTTTGCGACACCTTTGTTTGCCGGAGAAAGCTGCTCCTGGAATATTTTGGCGAGGATTATAAGGAGAATAACTGCAGCGGCTGCGATAACTGCCTCATGCCGAAGGATGAGATGGAAGCGACAGGTGAGATATTGACCATCCTTTCCTGTATCAAAGAACTGGGTGAAATGTTCGGGATAAACTACTGCATAGATGTGCTGACAGGAAGTAAAAGCAGCCGCCTCTTGCATAATGGTCATACGGCATTGAAGTCATACGGCTCAGGGAAAAACCTGCCGAAGAAAACATGGCATGGATTCATAAGAGAACTCCTCAGGCGCAGCTATCTCAATCTGGAGGGTGAATATCCTGTGCTGAAATTGTGCCAGAAGAGCACGGATATGTTGTCAGGTTCAAAGAACGGCGCGGCGAAACAAAAAATATTCCTTGTAAAGCCCAGTGTCGTCGAAAAACCAGCAATAATAGAACAGGACATCGAAGACAGTGGATTGTTCGAGGCGCTGCGGAATTTGAGGAAAACACTGGCTGACGCCGAGAATTATCCCCCATACATGATCTTTAATGATGCCAGCCTGAAACAGATGGCTGCGCGGCGCCCGTGCACTCCAGAAGACTTTCGAAAGATAACTGGTGTGGGAGATAAGAAGCTTGAGAAGTATGGCGTCATTTTCATTGGTGAGATACGAAGGTTTTGCGAGAAAAACGACTCATTCAGCCAGCCGGCAAAAAAGCAGTCAAGTGAGTATTTTACCATGCAAATGCTGGATCAGGATATGGACCTTGATGAGATCACATTAAAAAGGAATTTATCTTTGAATACTGTCTATGGTCACATTGAAAAACTGATACTCGCAGGTGAAAATATTGATATAGGGAAGCTGGTTAAGAAAGAGAAGATCGAAGTGATATCGAATGCGATCCTTGAAATCGGGGCAGAAGCCCTGAAACCGATTAAGGAAAGGTTTGGGGATAATTATTCGTATGGAGAAATAAGGATCGTGAGAGCTAAAAAGAAGACTTGATTTCATTTCAAACATAATCTCCTATGCAACTTCATAAACCTCAGGATTTGCGGTATTGTATAACCTGAAAATATGCGCGAAGACGATATCTGTCTTCTGTGAAATTTCATCTTCGTTATAGCTTTCAGGAAGTCCGGTATCATCATTATAAAGACAATTGTGTATCTCAATTTTAATAGAGTCACGCGTTGCCTCTTTTTCACGCCAGTTATCGAGGATCAATTTGTCAGCCTTCAAATGTTCAAGAAGATCTTTCGCAACCTTCTTGATTCGCTCAATATCTTTCTTTGAAAGACCGGGTTTGACCAGAAGGTCGAAAAGCGCAAGATTTTCCTCATCGAGACCTTCGCGTACTGTGCGCCTGGTTTCATAATCGAGACCATTGACGAATCTCATGAGCTCTTCGAATGTTTTTTCTATCGTGGCGCGGTCTTTTTCACTGTTGTATTCAGTTACGATCTTTTCGTAGTGTTCCTGGAAATCAGTGCGAAGCGGATTCTGCTGGATCATTCTGTCCAGTCTTTTCTCTATGGCATCTTTCAGGTTCGCAACTGTGGTGTTCTTGTTCGGACAGCGCTCAAACTCCCTGCGCAGTTGTTCGAAATCGATCTTGCTGATGTCATATAATTTGTTGTCTGGATCTGCTGTTTGATTTTGTGGGATTTCTATTGCAGCATCCACGACTGCATGCAGTTGTCGGATGATGTCTGTGATGTCAGCCTGCTCCCTATCGATCTGAAGACGGTTGTAGATTATATTGATAGCATCATACTGCTCCCTGTATTTACTGGCGCTTTTAATATTGATGCATGCTTTGAATTTCTTAAATACCTCGCGTGCCATTATCTCAAAGCGCTTGCGTGTTTCGTCGTTCCTGTTGATGATTTCTTTTGCGTTATCTATTAACTTATTTCTCTCAAATCCGGTTTTTTCGAGGATATCCACAAGCCTGAAGTTGCATGTTTCGAGGTATCTGCGAACCATGATGATAGCTTTTTTCAGATCCAATAGCAGTTCATCATCAGCCGGCTTTACCGGATCCACTCCAGGTTGAGTCCTGCCGCCATTGTCCCCCTTATGACCTGCAAAAGTCGCAAGAGCAATTCTTAAGTTCTTAAGAATGCCGCAATAATCCACGATGAGACCGTTGTTCTTCCCTTCGTTCACCCGGTTAGCGCGGGCGATCGCCTGCATCAGTGTATGCGCCTTAAGAGGTTTATCGAGATACAGTGTGGCAAGACTTGGAACATCAAAGCCTGTCAGCCACATGGCGCAGACGATCGCGATGCGGAAAGGGTGTTCTTCCTTCTTGAAAGCCATATCGATATCGATGCGCTTACCGTCCTGCGTCTCAAATCCCTGCTTGATCAACTGACGATGTGGAGTTATGTCCAGATCCCACTTGCGAAACTTTTCCATTTCTCCCTGTTCTTCACTGATCACGACAGCCATTCTTGTTGTTTTCATCCAGTCGATCTGGCGGCGC
>JAHIHJ010000358.1 GCA_018899795.1 Methanobacteriota archaeon | reverse complement strand
ATCAGGTTCAACAAATCTGCGCCAATCTGCGAAATCTGCGGATTTTCATCTGAAATTTTATCCACAGATTGCGCAGATTTTCGCAGATAGAAAATATCGCAAGACTATAATTCTATCATTTATCTCGGTTATTTGTTGCTAGTTGACACTTGACGAGACACTAGCGAGATCAGGAGCAATACCAGGAAAGGGTAAAGGTATGAGTTCATATCATCTATGAATCGCAGGTACGCGGTCGTCCCGGTCCATCCTGAGGTCACGGCAAGGTAATTGTAATAAGTAATACCGTAAACACACACAATGCCAATCGCAAAAAGAATGAGCGTGGTCAGGACGATGAGATAATAATCGTATTTCTTCGGTTTCACGGCTGCTCTCAACCGGAAGCCGCATGTCCACCGGGTATACGATCAGGACAGTATTATATATCTGTACATGGAACCAGATTATAAAAATAAATCCAATAATATAAAGACTGGCATGGATGTATTGAAGTTTTACCAGATAATTGAAAATATATGTAATTACGGGTTGACCTATGCCTGATACAAATTCCCTTGCTGCCAGGTATTGCTCAAAACCCATTAAAGCTCGATCTCCATTACAGGCTTTCCTTCAACGGTTTCGGGCGCAAGCCAGTCTATTATCTTCATCAGGTCTTCTGCGCTATCTGCTGAGACCTCAACATTTATAGACCCAAGACTTTCCTCTCCCGCAGGAAAATTCACCTTTCCCACAAAAGCCACCTGTTTATTCAGGCTAAACTGTGTGCTGTTGCCTTCTGTTCCATTGATAAGGATGCGCCTTGCTGCATCGAGGATACACAACTCCCGGAGAAGCATGTGAAGTTTTCTAAGGCTTTCAAGGTCCCCCTCACCATAAATTTGAGGGATACCAAAGTTCCGGAGAATAAACTCAACCGGAAATATATTTGTAAGCGCAATTCTGACATTTTCTTCTAATTCCGTAGGATATACGAGCGCAGAGACTCTGACTTTTGTGTTCATACTGTTCTGAGCAATTTTTTTATTTCTTCCCGGAATTCTTCAATGGAAAGAGTATTATTAAGTGTTATGTCAGCCTGTCCCATTGCTTTCTCCAGACCCCAGCCCTTTTCGCGTTCATCGCGTCTTCTTAATTCCTCGATCCCTGTCATATCGTCCGAACGGGCGCGTTTTTTTACCCTTTCGAATCTCAAGTCAAACGGCGCATTGATGGCAATAAGCTTAAAATCATCACCGAACTGCTTCTTGAAGTAATTTACTTCTTCCATATTCCTTGTCCCGTCAACAACTACCACATCGCTCCTTTGCCCCCGGATCTTTGGAACGCAGCGCTTTGCAATGGCGTCCATTCCCTCATCCCTGCGTAAAGCAGTGCCTGTGCCGCCGATATTCTCATCAGTCGGAGGCAAACCCCTTCTTTCTGCCTCTTCCCTGACCTCGTCGCCCATGCTGACAACAGGTATTTTCAAGCTTTGCGCAACGGTTGATGCTTCGGACTTACCCGATGCCGGCATCCCTACAAATGCAATGAGCTTCATTGGACGGTCTAATTTAGCTATTATATTATAAACATATGCACTCAATATTTATAAGGTATAAAACCTATTTAGCCTATTATGGACAATGCAATTGCGAGAACGTCATCTGCGGAAAGCTCGGTGAATGAGGCGCAGGTAAGAGAACTACAGGCTTCCATAGATGCCCTGAAAACCCAGATGAAAGAAATGCATTCAAAGCTTCTCGAAGCTGCTATCCTGAATAATAAATATGTCCAGACCATTACTGATTACCAGAAGCAGGTCGAACAGTTGAAGAAACCACCCCTTTTTATCTGCAGCGTTGTGGAACTGTTTGAAGATATGGCGCTTCTCAGGCAGCACGGCAGCAACCAGGAAATTGTCACCCAGATACCTGATGAAATGAAACAAAAGACCGAAGCAGGTTCGCGTGTAGCTGTCACAGGCAACCTTTCTATCGTCAAGGTAATGTCCAAATCCGCTGATGTGCGTGCAAGGATAATGGAACTCATAGAGGCGCCGGATGTAGATTATAATATGATAGGGGGGCTTGGCAAGCAGATAGATGAAGTGGTGGAAACGCTTGAGCTTCCGCTTACCAATCCTGAGCTTTTTACTGAAGTTGGGGTGGATGCTCCCAATGGCATCCTGCTTTATGGTCCTCCGGGAACAGGAAAGACGCTTATCGCCAAAGCTGTGGCGCACAGGGCTAAAGCGACATTTATAAGGATGAGCGGGACAGAACTTGTCCAGAAATACATCGGAGAAGGCGCCCGGCTTGTCAGGGACGTATTCGATATTGCGCGGGAAAAAGCTCCGAGTATCGTTTTTATCGATGAGATAGACGCTGTTGGAAGTCGCAGGACTTATGACGGCACATCGGGTTCTTCTGAGGTTAACAGGACAATGGTGCAGCTGCTTGCAGAACTTGACGGATTTGATAAGCGCGGCGACGTTAAGATAGTGGCAGCCACGAACCGCATTGACCTTCTTGACCCGGCGCTTTTGAGACCTGGAAGGTTTGACAGGATAATCGAGATACCGTTGCCTGATGCAGAAGGGCGTAAGGATATACTCAAGATACATACCCGGAACATGAAGCTTGATAAAGTAGATTTTGAGGGACTTGTAAAAATGACGGACGGTTTGAGCGGGGCAGACCTGAAGGCTATAGTCACTGAGGCGGGAATGTTCGTAATAAGAAGGAGAGGAAAAGCGGTAACACTGAAGGACTTCAATGACGCTTATAATAAGATGATAGTCAAAGAAACGAAAGAAGAAGTAGCCGGGATGTTTGTTTAAAATAAAAAAAATAAAGAGAAAAAGTTAATCCATCGTTTCGCCGGTATCCTTTGAAAGAAGGTCGGATAGAGACCATGCTACTGCTTTCAATTTTACTTTTTCTTCATCCGTCGCCTCTTGACCTTTCTTGATGGCTTTAACTCTTTCAAGTTCAATACCGGAATATTTTGCAACCTGTTCATAGGTAAGTTTATGTTTATGAAGTAATTCAATTAAATGTCGTTTTGTGGATGGAAGTCCCATATAGATCACCTTAATAGTAACTTTAATACATGAAACAGGTATATCAAGGTTCTTATGGTGCATAAAAAATGAATGATAAAGATATTGAAGAGATACAAACAATTGAAACTGAAATCGGCGGGATCAAAAAGTCTTTAAAGAAATTTAAAAGAAAATGTACCGTCGTTCGTGTCGCCCAGGCTAAAGGCTGGAGAAACGCGGTCGTGCAGGATTCCAAGACGAATAAAAAATATTTCTTTGGAAAGGTTGTCAATTCCCCGCCCGATATCAATCCAGGCGATGAAATGTATATAGGGTATGAGGAACTGCCTTATGAACTTCCGGTAAAGCAGAAAATAATCCTCATGACGCTTGACGGTTTTCAGGTTGACTGGACTATGGTCTAAGGTTCCACGGTCACGGTCCCGTTGAATTTTTTAACGCCCATGACTTTAATATCGAAACTATACGTTCCTGGCTTTGTGAAGATATGAGTTGTTAACTTATCATAATCCAGTAACTTATCCTCAAAAAGACCATCGTTGCTGATCAGAGTGAGCGGGTATGAGCCTTCATTTAACCAGATTACCTCATCGCCCGGCTTGATTTTCAGGTTCGCCTGTTCCTTCAGGACATAGCCTCTATCGCGGTTAATTTTTACTTTGATCTTATTACCAGTGGGTGTGACATCGGGAGTAGGAGTTACTGTAGCAGATGCCGTGACTTCGGGCGTCGAGGTCGGCTGGATATCCCCGGTGGGTTCATTTCCTTTCGGCATGAATGCCCAGACGATCACGACAATAACAAGAAATGCAAGAGCGATAGTGATGATCTTGTTCATGTCCGGAACTCTTTGTTTGGATGCAGAAGGACGCAAACTTGTCTTTTCTATCACTTGTCTGGGTTTTTCAGGCGCCTGTTTTGGCTTTTCCGGAGCCTGCCTCACAACCTCCGGTCTTTTCTCACTTTTTCCTCCGGCTTCTTCAGTTGCAGGAGATTTTGCAACGATATCTCCAGCCCCGGTTAAATCCTTGCTCCAGTTACATTTCTGACATATCTGTGCAACCGGATAATCTATACTGCCAGTACCCATTTTTTTTTGTATGGTCCTGGTTATTAGCGCCTCACCGCATTTTGGACATTTATCTACCATTATTAGAACACCATCTCGAAAAGTATTTGTCTGATTTATTTATTTGAACATACATAAATATATCTATACACTGGATAATCTTTAAACATTTATAAGATAAATTAAGATATCATGCTTTATGCGATAGAGACCGAGGGAATTACAAAGAGATTTGATGATATCACTGCTGTAAATAAGATCAGCATCTCTGTGAAGCCGGGAGAACTTTTCGGGCTCCTGGGACCGAACGGCGCCGGGAAGACCACTCTGATAAGCATGCTCTCCACTATTACAGAACCAACTTCAGGAAGTGCAAAAGTCTGGGGATTTGATGTTGAGAAAGATTCTTCACAGGTGCGCGAAAATATAGGTATGGTATTCCAGGACACCACTCTTGATGACAGGCTCACTGGCAGGGAGAACCTGGACATGCACGGCAGGCTCTACGGGCTTGACGGTAAAACACGAAAAAAGAGGATAGAAGAGGTGCTGGCTCTTGTTGAACTCACGGAAAGAGCTGATTCTATTGTCAAAACATATTCGGGCGGGATGATGAGACGGCTTGAGATCGCACGTGGGCTGATGCATCATCCCCATGTACTGTTCCTCGATGAGCCTACACTTGGCCTGGACCCGCAGACAAGGAACCATATCTGGGAATACATAAAAGTCCTCAACAAAGTTGAAGGTGTGACGATCGTACTCACAACCCATTACATGGAAGAAGCCGACCACCTCTGTAACAGGATAGCCATCATTGACCACGGCGACATCGTGGCGCTTGATACTCCCGAAGCTCTCAAGGACGGACTGGGAGGCGATGTGATAATCCTTCAACTTGAAAACCCGGATGATAAATCAAAACTGTGCGATATCTACGAAAAGAATGGGTGCGCTAAGATAGTTTCGAAGCAAAACGGCGAAGTCTTTATTACTGTCAAGGACGGGGAACACCAGATCCCGCATGTTCTTTCCCTGGCTTCAAATGCAGGGATATCCATCCTTGCAGTGAGCCTTCGAAAACCCACGCTTGACGATGTATTCCTTCACCACACCGGGCGCGCCATACGCGACAGGGGCGCAAGCGAGATCGAACAGGTAGGATTCAAGATCAGGTCTCGGAGGAAATAACTATGAAAAAAGCGATCAACAGGGCGCTTCAGACTGTGTATACCATGTGGCTGCGGGAGATGCTGCGTTTCTGGCGCTCAAAGTCACGCATCATAGGATCGATTGCCACTCCCCTGTTCTTCCTTGTATTCCTCGGTGCAGGCTTCAGTTCGTCTTTCCAGGTAGAGGGCGGCAAAGCATTTGATCCATCATACCTTGCACCCGGACTGATAGGCATGGTAGTGCTATTTTCATCCATGATGGGGGGAGTGTCCATTATATGGGACAGGGAGTTCGGTTTTCTGAAAGAGATACTCATAGCACCTGTGAGCCGGTTCTTCGTGGCGCTCGGAAAAGCCGTTGGAGGCGTGACTACCTCAGTGATACAGGGTATTTTGATCCTGATCATAGCCAGGTTGATGGGTATCGAATATGATTCATTTTCAGGTGTACTGGCAGCAATAGTCATTATGTTCGTGTCCGGTATAGGTTTCATCGGTCTTGGGATCGCCGTCGCATCAAGGATAGATAGCCATGAGGGATTCCAGATGGTCATGAGCTTCCTGACAATGCCTCTTGTCCTTTTGAGCGGGGCTTTTTTCCCGATATCGAAATTGCCTGCATGGATGACAGTGCTCGTGTATGCCAACCCCCTAACATACGGGGTAGAAGCGCTTCGCTATTTCCTGCTCGGTGAGTCGATAATCCCGATATCCCGGAGCATCATTATTCTGCTCGCTTTCGCGCTGGCGATGACGATCCTTGGCGGGAAACTGTTCGGGAAGATGAAGGTGTGAGATGATCGTCCTTTCTGGCGGCACAGGTACGCCAAAGCTGCTTCAGGGGCTGCGCAGGCTTATTCCTGATGAGGAGATCACGGTAATAGTGAACACAGCAGAGGATATTATGATCTCAGGGAATCTTGTTTCCCCTGATGTTGATACGGTTCTTTACCTCTTTTCAGGGCAGCTTGATGATGCGAAGTGGTGGGGAGTCAGGAATGATACGTTCCATACGCATACTGCTTTAAAAAAAATGGGAGTCAATGAAATGCTCATGATGGGGGATGCTGACCGCGCCACACATATCATGCGCTCGGAATTGATGCGAAAAGGGGCAAGGTTAACCAGGGCCACCGCCCAGCTTTCAAGAGCGCTCAGGGTAAGGGCGAAGGTGCTTCCCATGTGCGATGAAAAGGTGGATACGATTATAAAAACTCCGCAAGGTGAGATGCATTTCCAGGATTTCTGGGTCGGCGCGCATGGTGAGCCCGATGTGATAGATTTAAAATTAAAGGGGATAGAAAAGGCAAATGCAACAAAAGAAGTCATGGAGGCGCTTGGCTCTGAGGATAGGGTGCTCATCGGGCCAAGCAATCCCATAACAAGCATAGGACCAATACTTGGTCTGAAAGGGATACGTAAGTTGTTATCTGAGAAAAATGTGATAGCAGTAAGTCCCATCATCGGAGATGCGCCGGTGAGCGGACCTGCCGGGAAGTTGATGAAAGCGCGGGGATATCCGGTTTCATCAAAAGGGGTGGCAGAATGCTACGGGGATATCCTTGATATGATGGTCATCGATGAGAGGGATACCGCAGATGAGAAGGACTTTCCTGTGAAGGCGGTAAGGTTGGATACCATGATGACCTCTGTTGAGAAAAGCGAGGCGCTTGCGCGGCGCGTGCTGGAACTTTTTGATGAGCTTTGACCTTTAGATATTCGACAGCAGCACAAGCCCCCTGTCCGTGAGCCTGAACGTGTCGTCCTCGACTCTGATGTAACCGCCTTTTGTCAGAAAATCAGTCTGGAAATTAAATATTGCATCATTTACGCCCACTTCTTTCTGCAATTCGCTTTTATTTTTCCCGAACACTCCGATGGTTTTTATCATCTTTCGCCTCACCGGATGTTCCAGCGCCTTGACCATGAGTTCGTGGTCAGCCACCTTTGCTTCGCGCACGGATGGGCGGCGCTCAAGCATGGCTTCAAGCTCGTCATCTGTTATTTCTTCGCCTTTACTCAAGGAACATCTCCATGGGAAGTTTTGACGCATCCTCTATCGCATTCTTCGCTGCCTGCTCCCAGCTTTCGGGGGAGGAGCCTACTGTGTCGATTATTTTGACGAATGGCATGTATTTCACCGTGCGTATGTTGGGTAGCAAGAGTATTAAATTTCACTATGATGGAAAAAACCGCCATCGAGATAGCCAAAAGGCGTGATGATAGAAAACAATCTCCAGTGAAAGGCGTTAAGGATATTAATTGTCCTTCTTGCGGGAACAGCACCATGAGCTATGCAGATGACCTGACTTTTGATGTTACCCTGACTGGCGAAAGAATAGTAATACCAAATCTTACAGGCTTGAAATGTTCAAAATGCGGTGAAGTGGCTTTTGATGCGCGTTCTACTAAGATCATAGAAAACTACACCGTAGATAAACCAAGCGGGGGATATGAATTGAATGTTTCCACAGTTGGCGGGGGAAAGCTTGGAATGTATTTTCCAAAGGATGTTCTCAGAGTTATGAAGATAAGTAAGAACGATAAAGCTATTCTGACACCGCTTTCAAAGCGAAAAATGGTCATAGAATTGCTGAATTCTGGGACATGAACTGAACCTCATTTTCAATGTCCTGTTATCAGCATGGAACCGCCATACGGCATCACAATGATCTTCGCTCCAATTCCATGTTTCCGCATCGCCATATCCAGAGCTCCTTTCAGCGTCGCCGGGATAAAATTCGCCTTCCTGACCATCTCCTCAGGCAGTGAAGATACAAGATAAAGACCAACCTTCTTCGACAGTGCCGCAATGAGCGCAGCTTTATGCCCACCCATAACGAAACCGGATTTGAATCGCTCTATCACTTCATCCCTGCCGTACTTAAGCCACTCTTCATAGACCCGGTTGCCGTACCCTTCCCTGCACTCAGCCACAAGAATGATGGAACCGCCTTCTTTCATAGCGTTCTTCACATGTTCAAGCGCCTTATGAGACTGGAATATGTTGATATCTTTGGGAAATCCGCCGGGGGACACGATAATGATATCAGCAGGCTCGACCTCTATCTTTGAGAGCCTGTTAAGGAACTCAGCCCCCTTCCTGTGCGCCTCTATATGATCCCCGGCTGCTGCGAACACGATCTCTTTTTTCTCGTTCAGGACGACATTCAGGATAAAATCGATGCCCAGCATCTCCGCCGCCTCCTCGATATCCTGCCTTACGGCGCTGTCAAGCCTTCCTGCTGAAGAACTGGGGTCAAGCATAAGGGAATGGTTAGCATCGATACTCTTCTTTGATGAGACCGCAGGCAGGATGGATTTTGCGCCGCCTGAATAGCCTGCATAATAATGGAACTCCAGGGTTCCTGTGCATACAACGATGTCTGCTTCCATTACAGGTCTGAATATCTCGACAGGTGAACCTCTTGATGTTGTTCCAAGATAAACACAGTCATTCACATCATGTTCGATGCTTTTTATCTTACCGTACAGTCCCCCAAGTATCTTCTTTTTTTCTTCTTCGGTCTGCTTCCTGTGGATACCGAGCCCGAAAATGATGGTGATATCTTTCACCCCGCCCATTTCAAGTTCAGAAATGACCGGCGTAAGCAGTTTTGATGTCGGCGTGGGGCGCGTGATATCACTGACAATGATAACCGCCTTTTTTCCATGTTCTGCGATCTCTGATAATCTTCTGCACCTGATTGGATGCTCCAGCGCCTCCTTAACAAGCGCTGTTCCATCATCTGCCGATGGAACATTGACGGGGTTTATTACTTTGACGCTGCATTCGGAGGGTATATCGATAGAGATCTCTGAATTTCCATAAGGTAAATGATACAACACATCCTGCCTCAACGCTTAAAAATTACATATATTTTTGGATTAAGGGGAATAATTATCTATATTTAACGCCGTATTCTATTCATGGTCGAAATAGATCCGAGTATTATTGCGTTTTTTGCTATTCCGTTATCCTATTTCATTGTTATTTTTTCAGTACTGCTCATCCAGTACGGCACGGTCAATATTATAAGCGGGCAGATCGGCAGGACATCTTTCAACCATCCGAGGCTTGTCAGGGCGATGAACTGGTGGGGAGTTTTTATCCATGAATTAAGCCACGCCATAACAGCCATCGTGACGCTGAACAAAGTCAAAGAGTTCAAAGTCTCATCAACTGGCGGTCATGTTGTACACGAAACCAGTGGAAAATTCGGGTTCTTAAAGTGGCTGGCTGCCCAGTCCATAAGCCTCGCGCCTGCTTTTGTGCCGCCGATAATAGTGGCTCTTTTGATGCATTACCTGGGTTATATCGATTTCACCCGCGTCAATTTCAATGCGGGCGACCCGGTCTCCATAATCTATGCCCTGTATCTTGACCTGATACCTTTCATAATAAAAACCACAGGATGGCTGTTCGTGAACCTTGATTATGCAAAAATAGGGAATTTCCTGCTGCTAATATTCCTTACATTCTCATTTTCATCGGCAAAACCAAGTTCAATAAGCGGAAAAACCGGGACGCAAGGAGATATCCAGTCGGTTATCCAGATGTCCATTAAATTCCCATTATACACGCTTTTATTCATTCTTATCTCCATCCTTTTTTTCTGGATATTATTCATGTACAACATACCATTGTTCTTGATAGTCCTCACATATCTGCTGTTGCTGCCGGTATTATCCATATTCGGTCTGTTGTTCAACTATATGTTCATCATGCTTGTAAATATGTTCGACAGGTCTTCTGTATTGAGGATCATAATTGCGCTGGCGGCTTCTGTACTTGTTTATGCGGGGATGATGCAGTATGGCGCAGCACAGTATATAATAAATATATCAAGTATTGCGGTACTGGTTGGGTTTTTAAAATTACTTAATACATCATAAAATCGTTATTTTTTGAGCAGGAATCACTTCAGTATCATTTCAGTGTGATATATATATATGAGCATCATTATTACTATCATTAACTGCAAGTAAAATAATCTGCTCGCTGGAAAAAGGGGGAAAACGAAAATGGTAGAGGCTATATGTCACAGGATATTAAGTGTATTTCATTTGTAAATCCAAAAGGTAAGAAAGTTTTGATCGTGGATTTTGATCCACGCGCCAATGCGACCCTGGCGCTGGGAATAGATTCAAGCGCCTTGAAAAAGTCCATCTACGACGTTGTCCTATCCTGCTGCGGGTATAACCAGAACACACAAAACTCATCGTTCATCCTGAAGCAGATGATTTCAGATATATATATTAATAGACCTGCCATCGAGCGCGGGTCAGTTGATGTTCAACAGGCTGTGCGCAGGCGAACATGCTCCACAAGATTGACAATATTCTCGACATGAACAAGATAGATGCAGGTAAAATGGAAATGTTGATAGAAAAAATATCTGTACCTGAGGATATTGATAAGGTGTGCAACCTCATAAAAACAAATGCTGAGCAGCGAAATGTAACTCTTAATAAGGAAATTGACCCATCACTTGAGTTCATAGAGGCAGACAGGAACCAGTTCAAGCAGATTCTCTTGAACCTTATGAGAAATGCGGTGAAATTCAGTAAGGATGAAGGGGGTGCAGTAATTGTTAAGGCGAAGAGAGTTGAAGATTCAGCGCAGTTCTCTGTTTCCGACACAGGCATAGGCATCAGGGATTAGGATATTGACAAGCTCTTTGGCTTGTTCCACCAGATAGATTCGGGGATAAGCAGGAGATACGGCGGCGGCGTGGGGCTTGCGATCACGAAGCAGCTTGTGGAACAGCACGGGGGCAGGATATGGGCAGAGAGCAAATACGGCGAGGGCAGCACGTTCACGCTTCCGCTTGAAGCGAAGAAGGAGTGATAATGAGACTAAATAAGAGTGAAGAGATACACGAAAATGGAGGTATACCAGGCAGAGGATGGGATGAAAATAAACCCCAATAGCGTGTATATCATTCCGCCAAATAAGGATATGGCAATACTGCACGGCACCCTCCAGCTGCTGGAACCAACGGTGTCCAGAGGTATCAGGCATCCGATAGATTTCTTCTTCAGGTCATTATCAGAAGACTGTAAAGAAAAGGCTATATGCATCATCCTTTCAGGAACAGGGACCGAAGGTACTCTTGGCTTAAAAGCCATTAAAGGCGAGGGGGGAATGGTCATGGTGCAGGATGTAACATCAGCAGCATACGACGGCATGCCTGCAAGCGCCATAGCCACAGGATTTGCGGACTATGTTTTGTACCCTGAGAAAATGCCTGAGCAATTACTGAATTATATAACACAACCTTACATTAAAGGCACACATGAAGTCGCAGTGATCAAACAGATCGCGCCCCTGCAGAAAACTTTCGTCCTGATACGGGACAGGACAGGGCATGATTTCTCCCTTTATAAAGAGACCACTATCAACCGCCGCATTGAAAGGCGGATGAATGTCCACCAGATCAATGAGCTCCAGGATTATGTCAGATATCTTTCGGAAAACCAATCTGAAATAGATATCCTCTTTAAAGAACTCCTGATCGGCGTTACCAGTTTTTTCAGGGATCCGAAAGCATTTGAAATTCTCATAAAAAAAATACTCCCTGACATACTTAAGAACAAGACGCCTGCCCTGCCTGTACGGGTCTGGGTCTCGGCGTGTTCAACAGGCGAAGAAGCCTATTCCATAGCCATGATCTTTAAGGAGTATTTAGACAAGATAAAAACTGATATAAAAGTCCAGATATTCGCCACTGATGTTGATAAGGATGCTATTGAAACCGCCCGTGGGGGCGTTTACCCTGCAAGTATTGCCGTGGATGTATCACCGGAACGTCTTGAGCGTTTTTTTATGAAAATAGATGATTCTTACAGGGTAAAGAAAGAAGTCAGGGAAATGGTGACCTTTGCTATCCAGAGCCTGATCAAGGACCCGCCTTTCTCTATGTTAGACTTCGTGAGCTGCAGGAACCTGCTGATATATCTCAGTCATGTGCTGCAGAAAAAAGTTTTAAGCACTTTACATTATTCCTTAAAGAAAGACGGGATACTTTTCCTGGGTAATTCTGAGACCATCGGTGAATTCACTGACCTCTTTTCTGTCTATGACAGGAAATGGAGAATTTATCAAAGCAAAGGTGGGTCTCACGTATTGATGGGGGATTTTACCCGAATGGGTCAGGCGGGCTTGCTCTCTAAAATAAAAGAACCTGCGACATCCGTGGAGATCAGTATTGGCGAGCATATAGAAAAGATGCTGCTTGAGAACTACGCCCCTTCATGCGTTATTATTAATGAAAAAGAGGATATTCTTTATTTTCATGGTAAAACCGGCAAATACCTGGAACCAGCACCGGGAAAAGCAGGTCTGAAAATCGTGGAAATGGCACGCGAGGGTTTGAAACATGAATTGAACATAACCATTCGCAAAGCCATCGCCCAGAAAAAAGATGTCATCTTTAAAGATTTGAAGGTGAAGACAAATGGTTCTTTCCAGACTGTTAATTTAATT
>JAHIHJ010000357.1 GCA_018899795.1 Methanobacteriota archaeon | reverse complement strand
TATTCCCGTGACGGAATCCATATTGGTCTATCTGTACTTGTAAATAGCGGATATCTTGATTTTGTTGCCTGTCTCTCCAGATATTTTGCATCACGTATTAGATTAGATATGTTTGGCATCTCAGGGAAAGCTTTGATAAACCTGTCTGATACCCAGTGGTCATCTGTTATTACAATCCCTGTTAAAACAAGACTTGCTTTCATGCCTTTTTCAACCGCCTGCTGGGAATGATATATAGACCTGCTGAATTCTGTTCCATCCAGTAACAATTTTGCAGACCGAATGTCAGATTGTGCCTCTAACATCAAAGCGTCAAAAATCTGTTTTGCATCAACCATATCATATCACCGCCAGACCAGGGATTTTCCATACTCCTTCTTCGATTTTTTCAGCATGCCATCGATGGATGTTCTTCTTGAAATCTGCTAATATATTCTTAAAGAAGTTCTCTTTGTCGTAGATAATTTCATTTGTTTGGTAGATTTCCAGCATCAATGGATAGACCGATTCTATTGCATGTGATATTTCATCTTTATTTACAATAATCATGTGAATTGGAGTGGCATATTTTAGTTCAATATCCTCTGTGAGGTCAAGGATCAATTTGTCACGGGCCCTCCAGTCATTCATAGGAGCACTACTAACTACGAGAACATCTATATCGGAAGTGGCTGTGGAGGTACCTTTAACTATGGAACCAAATAAAACAACAGATAATATGTCCTGTTTAAACTTCCTTTTAAGGACGGTTGTTAATTCATATATGAGCTCTGATTTCATTTGTTTTACCTTGGATGCATTAAACTAGCAGTTATTGCATATTGTTTTCTTGAAGATTAAACTACCTTCTTTTCGTGTGCATGATGTACAAATGACTTTTCCACATTTTGCACATTTAGTCATATGCTTATTGCAGTGATTATCTCCACAAATGGGACACTTTTGCAGACATGCATCACAAACAGCTTCTCCACATTCAGCACATTTATTTATTATGTGTTCTGAACAAAATATAGTCTTGCAGCTCATGCATTGAATGCTGTGGGCTTCACATCGCAAAGCGGCACAGGTCGGACATTTAACAATGTGGTCTTTGCAAAGAGCTTTTCCGCAAACATCACAAACAGCAACATTTTTCTTTTTTATGAAATCTTTGAGCAAGTGTTTATTGCAGTTTGTAATATTATCAGCAATAATGGTTCCACCGTTAGCAGATATAACCCTGATATATGTGTAATCTCCACTTTCAAATTCTACTTCCCATTTAGGTACATGAATAAGCTGAATTTCATTTATGGTGACATCTTTTCGTGATGGTTTTAAAGTGTATTCTTTAATATCAGGCAGTTCAAAGTCAAAGTCATCATCATCCTTTCTTTTCCTCTTTTTTGTCGGAACTTCATACTCTATCGTCTCTGTATTTTTTTCCACAACATAGTCAATCGTTTCTCCCCTTGCAACAACTTCACTAATCTGTGGCTTGTGCTTGATTACTTTATAATTATCTTGTTGTGTCATAGAATAATCCTTATCTGGATTCTGGCGAAGCTCTTTTTTAAGGATACCCCTTTCCTTATCTTCTTTCTTTTCTTCAGCAGATTTGCCTATAAGACCAAAAGATATCGATTTAATAGTATCACTCACGATATTTTTTTGTTTCTTTTGACTTTTCATTAAACCATCGACAATATTGAATCCTGAATCTGTTATTCTGTGTTTTCTTTTTATGGGATCTGTCTGAACAGAGTTGAGTTCGTAAAATACTTTGTAAAACGGTCTCCATATCAACTTTGCTCTAGAAATTTCAATTTTGTTTTTATTTTCAAAATCAAGATTTGTTGCATAATTATAGTCAATTTTGACGGGCAAGTAGTATTTAAAGTCAACTTTATCTCCAACTTTAAGCCTCCCGACACTTAGTTCATAAAACTTCTCAGATACAGTGTCGCCATCCCATAATTCGAGACAGGCATTTTCACCCCATGACTCCGCTTCGCTCGAAAAATCACTATATGCTACAAAAAGACCGTTTCGAATCTGGAGGTCTTCCAATTTTGAAACAAAATCTCTAATATCTTTAACCGAAACCGAATTTGTGTGGTTCTTACATTCAACGGCAATCCTTTTTTCTTTTCCTTTATATTTCTTAATCGCAAGAATATCAATTTCAGATTTTCCTTTTTGACCATCCAATCTAAGCCTTCGTTGGGTAGAGTATCCTTTAGCTTTTAAAATTTCCTCAACTGTATCCTCAAATTTGAATCCCAAGGCATATGCATTTTTAGCATTATATTCAGACTCTTCGGTTTCGTCCTCATCAACAACTTGTGGAGTTGAAGACTTCTGCATTATTTTGGTATCTGATTCTATTTGGATTCTGGGTTCTTCATTAATCTTTGTATCTTGAAAATTAAATCCGCAGTTAGGACAGAATTTTGCATTTTCAATTTCTTTTTTTCCACCACAATTTGGACAGAAATTCATATATGAATCCTCTTGAACCTATAAGATTATTCAAGCGTAGTTTGTATATATGTTTTTTTATCTTAATAAGGTTTATTAGCTATTTTTGTTGAGCCGCCATCTCCACCAGCTCATTCACCACCGCGACCGCCACCGGCGTCCCTACGCATGTGATAGAAATCACATCAGGCTACGGCAAGATTCTTAAGACTCACTGAAAGTGGTTTATTTTCCTTCAGTGCGCTCACTTTCATGATAGAAAAACCAATGACATTTCCCTTCTTGTCAACTTTTTCCATCACTGCATCATTTTCTGTTTCCCTGAAATATCCAGCTTTTTTCTCAAAAAGGACTTCAAGGTAATCACTTTCTTTGTCATACCATATTTTTATTTCTTTTCCCATAATATTTTGCCTCTTTTTATTGTGTCCGTGAAATATGCAGTGATGATAAATAAATCACTAACTAATATTTTAACTACAACACATAAATACTTCTCAGTAACGGGAGTAGTATCATAATGCCTATAAAATAACTCAACCTCAGAATCTGTTCTTGATTTGACAATCAAATCCGGGCTTATTAGAGTCTCCTGTATTTTGCCAATCTGTCCTGACATTTCTGGATGGTCAGTCTCAATATGTTGCTGTCGCTCGATTGTTAATCGAATCTGACGATTGTGGAAATCTTTAAACTGTTTCATATATTTAGAATCTCCACCAGTTCATTCACCACCGCGACCGCCACCGGCGTCCCGCCCCGCGTCCCGATACATGTGATGGACGGCACATCAAGCCCCCTTACAGCCTCTTTTGATTCAGCCGCATTCACAAAACCCACAGGCGTAGCCACAAGAAGCGCAGGTTTCAGCCCCCGTTCTATCATTTCGCACACCGTCAGCGCGGCTGATGGCGCGTTCCCTATCACAATTATAGCGCCTGAAAGCTCTTTCTCAAGCGCCGCAAATCCCGCTGAAGTCCTTGTCATACCTGTCTTATGCGCCATCTCTTCTCCCGCATCAAGCACGCACCTTACTTCGCATTTATGCCCGCGCTTTGTGATGCCAACCTGCGCCATCCTGATATCGGTGAATATAGTCGCACCCCTCCTTATCGCCCAGATACCGGCTTTTATCGGCTCATTACTGAAACGCATCAGGTCGGCAAACGCCAGGTCTCCCGTAGCAATCACGCAGCGCTGTCGTATCCTGTCTTCGGGCGAGTCCCCTTTCACGAAACTTCGCACGATCGCCCTGCTCTTTTCGCTGATCTCAATGGCTTCTTTTGTCCTTGCGCCGAATTTAGTATTCATATTTTCTCTGGTATCCCCTTGGGGTTATTATTCTGTTATTCCACAATTTTGACTCGCTGTTCCCGACAAGCACGAGCGTGCTCATATCGATAATATCATTGTACTCCATTATTTTTCCAAGGGTTGTCACAATGACGGTTTCTCCTTCACGGGTCGCGCTTTTCACAATACCGACCGGAGTTTCATCGTTCCTGTATTGCCTGATTATCCCGATCGCTTTTCCAAAATTCTCCTTACGGTTCCTGCTCTTTGGATTATATATGGCTATCACAAAATCCACTTCTGCAGCGCTTTTGAACCTTCTTTCTATCATGTCCATCGGAGTAAGCAGGTCGCTTAAGCTTATCACAGCAAAATCGTTCACTATCGGCGCCCCAAGAAGAGAAGCTGCCGCGCTTACAGCGGTCACACCAGGTATGACCTCGATCTCTATGTTGCCTTCTTTTTGAGCCACTTCAAGCACAATGCCAGCCATCCCGTACACGTTGGCATCCCCGCCACTGATGATAGAAACGACATGATCCCTTGATAGATCGACAGCTTTTTTCGCCCGCTCGACCTCGCCCCCCATACCGCTTCTTATGACCTTTATGTTTTTTATGACTGGCGCTATCTGGTCAAGATATGTGCCGTTGCCGATAATGTATTCAGAGCTAAGGAGCACTTTTTCAGCCTTTTTCGTGAGATGTTCAGTACCTCCGGGACCTATGCCCACGATGTACAGTTTACCTTGCGATCGCGATAGTGACATTTCCGTATATCCTCTTTTTAAGCAGCAGTTCCTTTTCTTCAGACAGGGCCAGCGCGGCAGGTTCGCACACGCCATTCAATCCCAGGGCTTTTGCCTTTGAACTCGTCGGGGCTTTGATCGAGTTGATGATCTCGTGTGGAACGAACTTAACCTCTTTTCCGAATGATGCGGCAGCCTCGATAATGCCCTTTTCATCCGTTTTGAGCGCCGCGGATGCAAAGCATTTTACATCATCGATCCCTGCCTCCACTTCAGAAAGCGCGCTGTATACAGCCTCAGTCACTTCTTTTGTGCTGACGCCGCGGTTCGTCCCGATACCAACGACCAGCCCATTTCTCTTAAGAACAGTTACATCATCGTCCACAAGCAGTATTTTCGGACCTTTTACGCACAGGACTTCAACATCCTTTTCCATAAGGGCAGTGTTCACCTTTTTTGTGGAATCCCTGTTAACTATCCTGCATTCAAGGGCTTTTGCAATGCTCTCGACAGATACCTTTCCCATGACCTCCGTAGCTGTCGTTATTACAGGAATTATCCCCATACCTTCCAGCCTTCGTGCAAGCTCGTTCCCGCCATGGTGACCGCCAAGTATAGGAATCGCGAAGTTCAGCCCTGAATCAACGATCACAACAGGCGGGTCTTCCCACTTATCGCGAACGAGAGGCGCAATATTCCTTACAGCTATCCCTGCCGCCATTACAGCAATGATAGCATCAAATTCAAAAGCCTGTTTGAACGCGTCCCTGGAGTATGGGATTATCTCTCCACCAACGAATCCCTGTATCTTCTTTGCGCCATCAAGACCGCGCTCGAAGGTAATAATTGCAATTTCACCCATACAGGTGCGACCTCTTGAAGTTCTCAGGTGAAAGCACATTCCCAATAATTATCATTGCTGACCTGTCGATCCCGAGTTCTTCGACCCTGTCAGCGATATCTCCAACTGTACCTCTGATTATCTTCTCGTCGTCCCACGATGCATGGTATACTACGGCTGCAGGTGTATCCCGGGGATACGCCACATCATCCATTATCTCCCTCAGCTTATGCGTACCGAGGTATATCGCCATTGTCGCATTGTGGCGCGAAAGTTCTTTTATCGAGTCTTTCTCAAGGGTCGCTCCGGCTGGTCTTGTGATTATCAGCGTCTCAGTGATACCGTTCAATGTAAGCTGGGTCTGAAGCGCCGCCGCAGAGGCAAAAAGCGATGTGACCCCGGGTATTATCTCAATACCAATCCTGAGTTTAGAAAGCCCGTCTATCTGCTCGATTATAGCCCCATATAGTGAAGGATCGCCGCTGTGAAGTCTGACCACGATCTTCCCTGCATTCACGTTCTTTGCAAGCACGTTCACTATATCTTCGAGTTTCATGCCGTGGCTGTCCAGCTTTTCTCCGCGGACGCAGTTGAGTACATCGGTGTTCACAAGCGAGCCCGTGTACATTACAAGGTCGGCTGATTCAAGGAGTTCGCGCCCTTTTACTGTGATGTATTTGGGATTGCCAGGACCTGCTCCAACAAAATATACGACTTTATTGCCCTTCTTATTCTTTTTTCCCTTCCCAGCAACAAGTATGCTAAAATAATCACCTTCGTGCGGGATTTCGCGGGTCACTCTTTCATTTTCCATGAACAGGCGTTCTGCATAGATGAAATCTTCAAAACCATCTCTTACGAGTTCATTTCTTATCTGTTCAGGATGTCTTGTTTTAAGCAATATTTTTGTTTCAATGGGTGAACCGTCGCTAACAATAAAAGAACTCTCTATGCTTGTATCCGTGCGCGCAGCCTGTGCGGTTATCGCGCTGACCCCGGGTATCGTTGTTACCTCTACATCAGGATATTTCTCTTTAAGCGTCCTTCGAAGGTGAGAGAAGGTGGAAAAGAAGTTTGGGTCGCCAATAACGGCAAAAGAAACTGTGCCTTTTTTTGCTTCCTCAGCCACTATCCGCGCATTGTTTTCCCACAATTTTCTTAATTCAGCTTTATCCTGGATCATGGGAAAATCAAGGACTTGGGCTTTCGCATAAGGTGAGACAAGCTCTGCTGCCAGTTTTCCCGGAACGAAAACCTTCGTGCTTTCCTTCAACGCTTTTACTGCAGCCAGCGTCAAAAGGTCAGAGCTGCCAGGTCCCAGACCCACCCCTATCAGCATCGCTTCCCTCCCACTATAAGGAATACCGGATTTTCAGGTCTGAACATTGTACCGCCTGCAAGCTCGTGTCCTCTTGATATCTGTATCTGTATCAATTCACGAAATATGTTATTTTGTTTCATTATCTCGATCGCTTCTGCCGCAGTCTCGATCCTTATAGCGCTGACAACCAGCCTGGAGGTTTTCTGCATCAGTACATCAAGCACGGTCTCCAGGTTCTTGCTTCCTCCTACAAATGCGCAGTCCATATCAAGTCCATGAAGCAGTTGTGAAGCTTCGCCTTTTAGCACCCTGATGTTGGTGATCCCGCATTCCTTGATATTATCTTCCGCTGCCCGGATAGCTTCATCCCTGTTATCGATGGCGTAAACCTGACTTACAAACCCTGCCGCGCTTATCGATACCGAACCGCTCCCGCACCCTATATCCGCAAGCACATCTCCTGGCTTGAGTTTGAGTTTTGATAAAGCAACAGCGATGATCTCAGGCTGCGTAGGGGTTCCTTGTGGATATCTCATATTACCAGCTCAATATTAGTTGTGCCTAATCAATCTGACTTGATATAATGCTTGCTGTGGGTTTGAGCTTTGAAATGATGAAAATCAGATGAATTTAAGATATACTTAAATAGATAAATAACATTAATAATCAAGAGGAGGAAACTCCTGGAGGAAACTGAATGAAGTTAAGCAAACAGAGTCTGATTCTCGCAACAATAGTACCGCTAATATTTGGAGTAGTAATTCTTTTGAATTTCAAGGCTGCAATTGACATACTTAGCGAACTTAAAGGTTCTACCTATATGATATATGATCAATTGATAGTCATAGGCATTTTCTCGTTCCTTGCTCTCTCGGTATACTGGTGCGTAATGATGTACCTGATATACCTGCTGCAGGAAAACCTGACGACGCTGGATTCGAACCTTGACAAGGCAGCTGATATCGGAGCAAAACACCTCTCAGAATCCAAGGGTCTGCTGAATCAAGTCATAAACATATTGAAGAGATACGAGTCAAGCGGGTAATAAGCGCAAGGCTTATTACTCTCTTTTTTATTTTTTAATCAACTAATTTCTTAGCGAATTCTATCAGTCCGCCAGCGTCCACTATTCCCCGGACGAAGTCTGGCAGCGGTGTTGCATCATAAGTCTGGTCCTTTTCGGTATTGGTGATGATCCCTGAGGCGAAGTCAACTTCTATGCGGTCCCCTTCCTCAATTTTATCAGTTTCCTGACATTCAAGCAGAGGAAGTCCGATGTTGATCGCGTTCCGGAAGAATATTCGGGCAAATGACTTTGCGATTATACATTTTACTTTTGCACCCTTAAGAGCAAGCGGAGCGTGCTCACGTGATGAACCGCAACCGAAGTTGAAGCCTGCAACGATTATGTCCCCGTCTTTTACACCGCGGGAAAATTCAGGGCGCACTCCCTCAAAAGCGTGCTTTGCAAGTTCATTGGGCGTGTTAATTGTCAGGTATTTGCCGGGTATTATGGCATCAGTATCAATGTCGTCCCCGAACTTCCAGACGTTGGAGGGGGATTTAAGGTCTGATTCAAGGTTAACCGTGAGTTTCTGCTTCATGGGGGGTTGAATTGGCAGGATGGGTTATAATCTTTATTCCATGCGATACAAGTGAACTACCCAATCCCTAAAGGGCTTGGACGTACCGCTGCATCGGCTCCCTGCTTGAGAGTCCTTGACGGTCTTGAATTCCCGTAGTTCCTGCGGTACAGCCTGGTCTATTCTCTATTAATATCGCAGACACTTGATCTCTTCCCATCACGAGACCACAGGAAGGACAAATATGTACCCTCACTGAAAGGTCTTTCGGAACATTGAAACCACAAATACAGGTCTGTGATGTTCCTGCTGGATTGACGAATTCAACTATCTTCCCGGCACATTCTGCCTTGGATTTCGTGAAATTCTTGAAACTTCTATCCACTCTTTTCAGGACGTTTTGGAGTACCTGAGAGTGGACTTCGTTTTGAAAATCGGTTTTTGATCCTGATAGGTCGTTTGCCTGATCATAATAGTTTATCCATTCCGGTTTTCCCCACGGGCAACCACTTCACATCAAAATTGAAAAACCACAAGGGGCACAGAGGAAACAGCGAAGAGCGGCAATTCTCTGTGTTTTACAACAGGACGCGCCCGTTCGCATCTATCTCCCCTCTCTTGATGCGCGTGCTGGATATTGGCAAATCGTCATCAGCAAGTACGTAGTCCACCAGAACTATTTTTAATGCCCTCATGCCTTTTTCCCTGCGTATCGTGTTAATTTTCAATGCAACAGGATGTGTCTCAGGAGACACAACGATAATATCAAAATCTTCGTGAATTGTAGGTCCGAAAGGGTCATCCAGCCTGACGATAACAGGTTCTATTCCCTGCGACCTGATAAATCCCAGAACGTCTTCAAATCGCTGGTGATAATCCGCAACATCGTGGAACTTATTCCTGACCATCTCGTTGGACGTGAGCCCAACAAGTAATTCACCGCCGCGGCTTAACTCAGATGCTTTTGCAAGGAGAGCCTTATGACCTGCGTGCAGCGGGTCAAATGTCCCTCCTACAGCTATTCGTGCCATATTCTCAGGATTGGAAAGACAAAAGATAAGGGTATCTTTTAATATCTCTTCTGCGATTTTAGGATTATGATTAACGAAACTATACACTGGGCAGATGTCATAGCAGAAGAGGCGCTTTCGCGGAGCAAAAAGCACACAGTAGCTTCGGGAATTACCCCCTCAGGCGCCATTCACATCGGCAATATGAGAGAAGTAGTAACAGCAGACGCGGTCTTCAGGGCGCTAAAAGATAAAGGCGCAGATGTGCGGCTCATATATATCGCTGATACACTTGACCCTCTCCGTAAGGTGTATCCTTTTCTCCCAAAAGATTATGAGAACCATGTGGGGAAACCTCTTTCAGATATTCCCTGCCCATGCGGCAGCCATAAGAGCTATTCAGAACATTTCCTGCTGCCCTTCATCGAGGCGCTGCACACGCTGGGAATAAAGCCCGATGTTTACAGGGCTGATGAACTATATAAAGAAGGGAAATACGTTGAGGCGATAAAGAAAGCACTTGCAGGCAGGGACGCAATAGCAGCCATCCTTTCAGAAGTATCAGGAAGGGAGCTGGAACCTGACTGGAGCCCGTACAATCCCATATGCAAAGAATGCGGGCGTCTGAACTCGACAAAAGTTACAGGGTTTGATCCTGAAAAAGAGACCGTGGATTATGTCTGCAAATGTGGCTCAACAGGCACAGTTTCCATGAAAGGCGGCGGTAAGCTCACATGGCGCGTGGACTGGCCTGCTCGATGGCCAATATTCGGAACGACCGTGGAACCTTTCGGCAAAGACCATGCAACTGCAGGCGGTTCCTACGATACCGGAAAGCGCATAAGCCGTGAGATATACGGCTACGAGCCCCCCCATCCGATAGTGTATGAGTGGATCATGCTCAAAGGCAAGGGCGCAATGCATTCATCCACAGGTCTAGCTATCTCAATAAACGATATGCTCGATATCGTCCCGCCGGAAGTGCTGCGCTACCTGATAATCAGGCAGAAGCCGGAAAAGCACATCGAATTTGATCCTGGACTTGCCCTGCTCAACCTGATCGATGAGTATGACATGGTTGAAGGCGATAAACGAGCATACCAGCTTTCACAGACCGAAGGCACAAAACCATCAAATATTCCTTACAGGCACATGGTGACTGCGGTGCAGATAGCGGACGACATGGGTTTTGATCACCTGCTTACCGTAATTGCGCGCACGAATTATGATACCTCTGATGTTGAAGGCATCAGGCAGAGGGCTGATAATGCCAGGAACTGGCTTGCTAAATACGCGCCGCTGTTCGTGAAATTCAAAGTACAGGATACGCTTCCCCCGCAGGTCAGGAGCTTTACGAAAGAGCAGAAGAAGGCGCTTGCTATTATGGCTGATGAGTTTGAGCGCGGCATGAGCGGTCAGGAGATCCATGACGCTATGTATAAAGTAGCACAGGAGACCGGACTTGAAGGTAAGGACGTTTTTGAAACCGTATATCTTGCGCTCCTGGGGATAAAGTCAGGACCGCGCGCAGGGCACTTCCTTGCATCGCTTGAGAAGGATTTCGTGATCAAGAGGTTCAAAGAAGCAAGCATGTAAATGGTCTTCATCCGTCATCGGTTAAGAGTATTTTTTTTGAAAAACGATCCGTATCATACCCATCCAGCAGCTCCATTTTATCGTACCTGCTTCCGTTGGTGTGAATTCAATGGTCTGCTCTCCTTTCTTGATATCAAATTCCAGACCAAGGGATGGCACTATGATCGCATTATTACATCCAGTCAGCTCTTTCCCATTAATTATCCATTTAACAGGCACTCCTTTTTTCAATGTGAACGTGCTGGGGACATAGCCGGAACGAGTGACGTCCATCCTGATTTCCTGAGAGCCGGTGTTCACATTTACAGGTGATGGATTAGTTTTGTCTATTGAAGGAGGAGCATTGTCTATCGTTGGATTGATATCATAGCCTGCGCCTGTCAATGCAAGACCGTTGTTTATCATGAATAATCCAAGTATGATCACAATCGCCCCTGAAAATTTCAGTATCTGGTGGGTCGCCTTTCCTCCGATAAAGCTTGTAATGTAGCCGAAAGAGAGCATAACCGGCAGTGTACCTAAAGCGAATACGAATAGAAGCTTTGCCCCTTCGATCATGCTTCCTGTGCCAGCAGCCATGATGTATATTGCCTGCAGGGGACCGCAGGCGATCATAAGACCATTAAGAAGACCGATCGTCAGAGGATCAGAATGGCTTTTCTTTTGCCCGTAAGTGAATTTCGAGATGAATTCTGGCGTCCTGAACTGTATCTTTCTTAAGACCGGGAAAATATTGAGCATTTTCAGACCGAATAGCATAAGGAACAGCCCCGCAAGTATCCCTGCTACGCCTCGCATCAATGGGGTAAAGGCAATTATACTTCCCAGAAGACCAAAAACGGCGCCGATAATAGTGTATGACAGTGTCTTACCCAGACCATAAGCGAGGTGTAACTCGTGCGGTTTTTTTCCTTCCTTTATACCTTTTGTGGAATAAGAAACCACAAATCCGCCGCACATGCTTACACAATGAAGACCTGTCAGTAATCCGACTAAGAACAGCAAGCCATAGCTCATGTTCGCGCTGATCTGCGGCAGTTCTATTGTATCGAGGTATTGAAGAGCAAAATATGCTACTACTATTATGCCCAAAACGGTCAGTATCCAGCCCGAAGTCGACAGGTTCTTTTTTCTTCTATTTCCTTTATATTCATCACAGATATAGCCTTTTGATTCAATAGCTTCTTTTATATTGAGAAACTTTATTTTATGGGGATCGTATATTACCTGTACTTCTTCTGTTGCGTAATCAATATCGATCTTTTTTACGCCTGGCATAGTTTTGACCTGCTTTTTAATAACCAGCTCGCAATTTTTACAGGTCATGCCTTTTGCTTTAAATTTCTTTTTTACGTTTACCACGTGCGTGGTTTCTGGATCATCTTTACCCTTACCACCTTTTGCTTTAGATATCTTTTTTACTTTTTCAACATGTATGGCTGCGCGATCGGATGGCACACTTCCAGCAAGTGGACCTGTCCAGATTACTTTTTCGGCATGAGTTGTTCCGTGATCAGGTAACAACCTTTCAGCCTGTGAACCTGTCCAGATTGCTTTTTCCACTTGCGTGGTCACGGTCTCATCTTTACAGATGTAGCCCTGTGATTCGATCGCTTTTGTTATACTATCAAAATTTGTTATATTGGGGTCGTATATTACCTCTACGTCTTTTGTTTCGTAATCAATATGGATCTTTTTTACACCCCGGATCATCAGAACATGTTTTTTAATATCCTCTGATAACGAGATTCCTTCGGCTTTGAATTTCGTTGTTACGTTTGCCACATGTATGGTTCCAGGATGATCTCTGCCGATATCGCCTATTACTTTAGATCTTTTTTTTGAGTTTGTCATATTGGAACCGTTATTGAACCGTTATTTCTTCACTTCAACCGTTTTTCTATGATCCCAGGCCAGATGGATGCTGAAACGATCATGCTCAAAATGAACACGAATATCATGCCTGCCATGATATCCACATTCGTATAAAGTGGGATTGCCATGCTGCTGTTTTTAAGCAGCGCCAGAGCAAAGAATACCGCAACTATCACAATTGATGATACGATGCTTGCTATCAAGCTGTACATACCTGTTTTGCTTTTCATTTTATCCTGCTCCTTTTCATAAGTAATGTATTGCCCGTTACTGAGAGAGAGCTTAAAGCCATGAATGCAGCTGCAAGTGCAGGTGTTACCAGGATCGTATGGACAAAAGGATACAGTACTCCCGCGGCAATTGGTATGCCGATAGTGTTGTATCCGAATGCCCAGAACAGATTTTGTTTGATCTTGTTCATGGTCAACTTGCTTAGCCTGATGGATGCGACCACATCAAGAAGATTATTCTTGATCAGCACAATACCTGCTGATTCCATAGCTACATCTGTTCCTGCTCCCATAGCAATTCCAACATCGGATTGTGTCAATGCAGGCGCATCATTAATGCCGTCACCCACCATTGCCACGATCTTTCCTTCAGCCTGCAATTTCTTGATCTCATTTGCTTTGTCCTCAGGCAGGACTTCTGCAAGCACACGGTCTATACCAACCTGTTTTGCTATGGCAGAAGCTGTTCGCTTATTGTCTCCTGTGATCATCACAACTTCAATACCCATTTTATGCAGCCTGTCAACCGCTTCTTTAGAATGTTCCTTGAGCGTATCTGCGACTGCAACGATGCCTATGGCTTCCTTATCCACTCCGATCAGCATTGCAGTTTTGCCTTCATTTTCCATTTTTTCCATGGATGCATTCAAATGGGTCACATCTATTCCATTATCAGCCATGAGTTTGCGTGTGCCCAGAAGTATCCTCTTACCGCTAAATCCTGCCTCAACTCCGTGACCAGGTATAGCTTTAAATGATCCAGCATCCGGCACTTCGATGTTGCGTGCTGCGGCGCCCTTCACAATAGCTTCACCAAGCGGGTGCTCAGAGCCCTTCTCTGCTATTGCAGCCATGCGCAAAACCTCTTCTTCAGGGTGCTTCGCTGTCTGGATGACATCTGTAAGCTGCGGCTCACCCCGCGTTAATGTCCCTGTTTTGTCAAACACGATAGTGTTAATTTTATGCGCCATCTCAAGTGACTCGCCACCTTTTATCAGTATGCCGTTCTCAGCGCCTTTGCCGGTTCCTACCATGATGGCGGCAGGCGTTGCAAGCCCGACTGCGCAGGGGCATGAGATGACAAGTACTGTAATGGAGATAAGGATGGCGAACAGGAATGGACTTATCCCTGCAAACATTTCTGATCCGCCGACCCCGAACATCTCAAAGCCTATGAAGAACCAGAAGAAGAATGCAAGAAGCGATATCACATGCACTGCAAGGATGAAGTGACCCGCCACCACATCTGCTATCTTCTGTATTGGCGCCTTGGATGTCTGGGCGTTTTCCACAAGTTCTATTATCTGCGCCAGAGCGGTATCAGAACCCACTTTTGTGGCTCTGAACCTGAATGAGCCTGATTTATTGATCGTGGAACCAATTACGGTATCTCCGGGATTCTTCTCAACAGGAATGCTTTCCCCTGTTATCATAGATTCATCAACAGCAGATAAACCTTCAGTAACCACGCCATCAACAGGCAGTTTCTCACCAGGGCGCATTACAACGATATCCCCCACTGCCACGTCTTCAACAGGCACTTCTTTTTCCACACCGTTCACGATAATGCGGGCGGTCTTTGCCTGAAGTCCCATGAGTTTTCTTATGGCTTCAGATGTTTTGCCTTTTGTCGTGGCTTCGAGATACCTGCCAAGTACGATAAAGGCGATAAGCAGCGCTGCTGTGTCATAGTATGTGTGCATATAACCTGGCCCCATGTCAAGGAATGTTGCAGCAACACTTACCGCATACGCTGCGCCCGTTCCTGTTGCTATGAGGAGGTTCATGTCGGTGACGCCGTGTTTTAATCCTTTGTAGGTTCCGACAAAGAACTGCCTGCCAGGAAAGATCATTACGACCGTGGTAAGGACGAACAGCAATTTGTCATTTGTCAGAAAAGACGGGACGAACCATAGCAGGTTCGGGAACGCATTTGCCATATCACCGAAAGAGATGGGAATTCCAAGCGCAACCGCTATTATAAGATTGATGCGCTGTTTTTTGATCTCATCTTCCCGCGCCTTTCGTTCCCTGTCTTCTGACTCTTTCTTATCGACTTTGCGGGATGCTGTGTATCCTATGCCCTCGATGGCAGATATCATGTCGGCCACGGAAACAAGGGATGGATCATAT
>JAHIHJ010000356.1 GCA_018899795.1 Methanobacteriota archaeon | reverse complement strand
CTGCGAAATCTGCGGATTTTCATCTGAACCCATATGAGTCGCTGCCACATGCATGAAGCATGAAAAACCTCATATTGTTACTGTTCATAATATTACTTGATATGGGCAGTGAAGGCTGCTTAAATTTTGGGACTTTGATCCCGTCTCTGAAACTAGCCATTTACACTCGTATGCATGAATGCGTCTGAGAACGCGTATATCGGAAATTGTTCCCAACGAGGATTATATATCTGCCCATATCAGGAGAAAGTTATGGAGAAACAAAGAAATAAAGTTTGTGGAGCAGACATTCACAAGAAGTTTCTCGTGGCGACGATCCTTTCAAGAGATGGAACTAAATCTTCAGGACGATTCGGGATGACTCTTGATGAGATAATGAGGTTCAAGGAATGGGTCATTGAGAACAATTGTGAACAGGTAGCAGTGGAATCCACTGGTGTTTATTGGGTTCCGATCCACACAGTATTAGAAGATAGAATTGAGATAATAGTGGCAAATGCATACAAAATCAAGCATACACCTGGGAGGAAGACAGATATGCGTGACTCTGAATGGCACTTGAATCCTCATGTATCAAAATATCTTCAGTCCTTACAGATATTTTTGGAAAATCAGGACAAAAAATCCTTAATGGTTTGCTTGAAGGTAAAATGATAGATGAAATCTTGGCAGGAATAAAGTCAAAAACGGTTAAGAAAAAAGAACAGGAATTAAGAGATGCCGTAAAAAATAGTCTAGATCCTGCTAAAATTCTCCTAATAAGAAACTACCTTGAACTGATGGAAGAAATCGAGAAGAAAATCAAAAAACTGGATATTGAAATAATGAGCCGAATAGTAAGAATGAAAGAAGATGTAGAAATTGCAATGTCCATTCCAGGAATAGCTTTTATATCAGCTTCAGCTATTCTGGCTGAGATCGGGAATTATCGGGATTTTAAGAATGGTGAGAAGCTCGCAGCATGGTGTGGACTGACTCCAAGAGTGTCTCAGTCCGCTGATATGCTTGTAACCGGAAGTATTACAAAACAGGGTTCAAAGCATGTCAGGCGAATGGCAAAAAAAGGGACTAAGAAAGCGGCTGTGGCACTAGCAAGGAAGGTTCTCTGCGTATTGCATCATCTGCTGATTAACCGAGAAAAGTATCAGGAAAATGGAAATGCTAAATCAAAACCTGTTAAATTTGACTGGACTTCCTCCCAAATTCAAATGACAGAACAGGATATGATTAATGTTCTTGCCAATGCAGGGTATATTATTAAAAAGAAAGATGCAAGGGGGTGCATATAGCACTCCCGTTTTATGGGTGATCAATGTTTTTCATAGGAAATTTATCCACAGATTGCGCAGATTTTCGCAGATAGAAAATATCGCAAGACTATAATTCTATCATTTATCTCTGTTATTTGTTGCTAATTGACACTTGACGAGACACTACGCTAAAACTCTTCGCAATCCTGACTGTGTACTTGTCGGCATCATCTACCACGTTGCAGTAACCGCACTGGCGCGGTTATTTTTCCCAAAAGAAGCAGGGGGAAGCCTCCTATACGATTCTGGCGGTAATCTCACAGGTTCAGCCCTGATCGGGCAGCCTTTTTTCATGGTGACGGGCGAGAGGGTGGAATTAAATTAGAAAAGCATAAAGGTAAAGAGTTACCATCAGTTGAAAGAGGACGATTGAAACATGGGATTAAAAGAATGGATAATTCCGCAGGATAAACACTTTTTTAACATGCTTGAGAACGAATCCAAAAACGTGCTGGACGGCTCGAATGCATTCCTTGATATGCTGAAAAATTACGAGAACATAAATGAAAAGCAGCAAAAGATAAAAGATATTGAACATCAGGGGGACGATTTTGTCCATGAGATATTTGAAGAGCTAAATAAGTCCTTCATAACCCCGATAGACCATGAAGACATATCCGCGCTTGCCTCAGCTTTCGACGACGTGCTTGACTATATCGACGGCACTGCGACGCGCCTTGTTCTATACGATATCAAAAAGCCGGAAGAGAACATGATAAAGCTGGCAGAAGTGCTCGTAAAACAAGCAAATGAATTGAACACTGCCATGCATGGTATACGCAACATCAAGAACCCGAAAGATATCGAAAAACGATGCATCGAAATCAACAGGCTTGAAAATGTGGCTGACGACCTGTATAAGAGATCAGTGGCTGATCTTTTCAAGCGAACCGATGCCATAGAGATCATGAAGCTGAAAGAGATATATGAACGTCTCGAGTTTGCGACTGATAAGTGTGAAGATGCTGCCAACGTCATAAGCGACATCGTTGTGAAAAACAGCTGAGAAGGTGCTTTTCTGCCAGTCATGTTGGTGATCAATAATGTTTGAAGGTTTAAGTACAACAGTTATTTTAATAATTTTAATTGCTTTATTTTTTGATTTCGTGAACGGATGGAACGATGCTGCAAATTCTGTGGCTACGGTCGTGTCCACAAAAGTCCTCTCTCCCCTAAAAGCCGTGGCTCTGGCTGCCTTCATGAATTTCATAGCTTTTCTTATCATGCCTCTTGCAGTCGCTCTGACCATTGGAAAAGGGATAGTGGACGTTTCAATGGTTACGCCTACACTGATCCTTGCCGGACTCATGGCATCCATCTTCTGGGGAGTATTCATGACGCAAGTCGGGATGCCTATCTCAATGAGCCATACCCTGATAGGAGGCTTTATCGGCGCAGGTATTGCAGCAGGGGGTTTTCAAGCGCTAATAATGAGTGGGATAATCAAAGTTCTGGTATTCATTGTAGTAGCTCCGATTCTTGCTTTTGTATTTAGCATGATATTCGGTTCTTTATTATTCCGTTCCATCAGAAAACTTCGTCCGTCCACAATCAATAGAGTGTTTGGAAAACTCCAGTTACTTTCAGTGAGCTGGTATTCGCTGGGTCACGGCGCCAACGATGCTATGAAGACCGCAGGCATCATTACCGCACTGCTGATCTCTGTGGGTTACATGGATAAAGACGCCAGCATTCCTGCATGGGTAATACTCTCAGCCCATGCTTCCATTGCGCTGGGAACTCTGGTTGGGGGATGGAGAGTAATAAAAACAATGGGCATGAGGATCACTAAATTAAGACCCGTCGACGGGTTCAGCGCAGAAACTGGCGGGGGGCTGCTGCTGTTTCTCACATCTTTATTTGGTATCCCTGTGAGCACCACTCACGTTATAGCAGGTTCGATCATGGGTGTTGGCGCTATAAAACGTCCTACAAGTGTACGCTGGAGCATTGCGCGCACGATGGTCGCCGCCTGGATATTGACCATTCCTGTAACGACTTTCGGTGGTTTCGTTGTGTATGAGCTTTTCATGATCCTGAATATTACGTTATGACCTTAGGAAAGAATTAATAGCCTCAAAAGATAAATGGAAATCAATGTTGAAGGATAAAACAAAGCTTGTCATCTGGCCCGTATACCTGGATGCCACAAAATCAAGGGGAGAAGGAAGGATACTTTCAGCGAAAGATTCAGTAAAATCACCGGTTTTGAGGGAGATAGAAAAAGCCGCAAGGGAATTGAACCTGGCTCCTGTTGTGGAAAGCGATAAATCCTATCCAAAATCATGGTGGTCAACCGGCGGGAGGGTGCTTGTGGATAAGAAAGGTCCAAAGTCCCTTATTACAAAACAGATATCTTTGAAGATAATTGAGACCAGGACAAAAAAATGATAGACCTGCACACGCATTCAACCTTCAGCGACGGTGAATTGATACCCAGTGAGCTTGTCCGCCGGGCAGTTGTGAAGGGATATAAGGCAATAGCGATCACAGACCATGCCGATTTTACAAATATTGAGCACATATTATCATGCATGAAGAATATTAAATCTCTTGAGGATGATTATGATATCAG
>JAHIHJ010000355.1 GCA_018899795.1 Methanobacteriota archaeon | reverse complement strand
ACAATAAAATAAAAATAACTTCCTCATCGTCGGTTCTCAGACCCAGGGTTTCAGATATATTTCTAAGTATCAGCACAAAAGAAAAGTATTTAACTATTTGAGCAACAAGTGTTACCTTTATGAGCAATGATTTATTCAAAGCGCTGAGTAGCACAACTCGCCTAAAAATGCTAAAAATCCTGGCGAAAAATGAAATGCACATCTCAGGGCTTGCAAGGGAACTAAATCTTTCAAATCCTGTTGTGGCAAGGCATGTTAAAATTTTAGAAACTGCTGGGTTAATCCAGAGAAAGAAATTTGGAAAAACCCATGTCCTGAAGAGTAAATTCGAGAATATGGACAACCTGCTTAATGCGTTTGCTGACACCTGCGAAGTTAATGTGCCAAAGGGATCGAGTATTCTCGATGCGTTGAAAAAGGTCGGAGGCGTGGAGGTAAAGCAAGTCCGCGACAAGGAGTTTGTCATATCGATCGACGGTGAACCTGGCTTATATATGTATGAAGTAAATGGAAAGCCCCCGGATACTACCGCAGAAGATTTCAAGATCGAAAAAGATTCCACAATAGAATGGAAAAAACTGGTACCTGTAATAAGGAAGAGAATAATTGTGAAAATCAAAAACCGATAGGTAACATTTCTCTGGCAGCAGGTAATAGTATATGAACAGTAGTTCCTTTTCCAACTTCACTTTCAATCCAGATTTTGCCTTGGAACGCATCCACAATGTTCTTTGATATGTACAATCCAAGACCCGCGCCGCCGTACTTTCTCGATGCAGAAGCATCAACCTGATAAAAACGCGTGAATAATTTTGGTATAAGATCAGCCTGAATGCCAATCCCGTTATCTGATAATATGAAGTGCACATACTCTTCTTCATCCCATGCCTTTATTGAGATCTTCCCACCTGCGGATGTGAATTTTATTGAATTATCAAGAAGATTGCTGACCACTTCTACAAATTTATCCTTATCGCCCTTAACTTTTGATGCCCCTGTTACGTCTTTTTCAAGTATGATCTGTTTAGCATCCATCATGCTTTTGAAATCACTTACGCACATCCGGACTATTTCATCCAGGTCAAGGGGTTCAAAGTGAAAATCGATTTTCCCGGCATGCAGTCTGCCAATCAGCAATATGGAATTTATCAAACGTGTCAATCTATCAGCGTTCCTTATTATAGCTTCCATACTCTTTTTTTGTTCGCCTGAAAGGCATCCCAGTTTTTCATCGAACATTAATTCTCCATATCCTTTTATCGAGATGAGCGGTGTTTTTAGTTCATGAGAAACGTTTGAAATGAACTCGTCCTTCATTTTATCGAGGGTCTGCAGTTCCTGATATGCCTTCTGGAGTTTCTTATAGGACTCATCCATGTCCTTTAGCATGTTAAATATCGCATCCCTGCTGTCCTGCAGTTTTTTTGTCCTTTCCTTCATAATCTCACGAGAGCGGTTTTCGCTTTCAGCATTTTGCTTCTTAAGGATTGCCTTATCCATGAGCATGTTGAGGTATGAATCAAGTTCCTTCTCCACATCCCTCTCCAGTGGAGAGAGGTTGTGGGGATTTTCGCAGACCATACCGGCTAAATATACCCTGGGATGCGCCTTCATAGCCCTTAGCAGTAGTTCCCCATTTGTTGATCCCAACATGAATAGCGTTTTTACATACAGACAGAGTCCTATAGCCGGGTTCTTGGGGTAGAAATCATTCAGCATGGCAACGTATTTCAGAAGTTCTTCAGAAGGAAGCATTTCATGCGCAACCCTGAGGCAACGGTAGCCTTCTTTGATGGCGAGTTCAAGGTTCTCTTTGAGGAGGAATAATCCTTTCTCTTGCCACATTTCATCAGAGATTAAGCTCAACTGATTGGTGTGGAGGTATTTTTTATCTATTCCAGACTCTTCGAAGATTACAGAGATCTCACTCAAATTTCCAATGTACAGGCATTTCTCCCAGTTTTCAAGGCCGAATTTCAGGAATGCCGCAGCAAAAAAGAGACTATGTTTCCGATCATCATGAAGGCTGCAAACATGGTCTCCGATTTTTATTTCTTTTATTGCATCAGGATTTTCAAACATTGCCCTCTAATTTTTTATTTTTTTCTCTGAGTTCTTCGATTTCTTTCTTCAGCTCTATCATCCTGAGCTCTCTGCCTACGGCTATTTCAGAGAAATCCTCAAGTTCCTTCAACCTCTTCTCCAGCTCAAGGTTTGTCATCTTCAAATCCTCGTAGAAGCTGGCTTTTTCAACTGCTATTCCAATCTGGGTAGCTATGGATTTAAGAAGCTCTATCTCTTCCATGGCAAAACTCCTTGGGGTATGGCTGACCAGATCCAGCACCCCAAGTATCCGGTCCCTCACCTTGATGGGCACGCTGACCAGAGATCTTGCCCCGGCCTTTCTGCCGTAAACTGTCATGGACAGGGGAGCTTTATCTATATCATTTATGATTATAATATCTCCCTGCTGGACTGCAGCCCCCGCTACACCTTCACCGATCTTCAGCCTCTCGATGAGAGGAACAAACTCAGGTGCTATCCCTTTTTGTCCTTTTAATATCAGCTCTCCAGATTTTTCATCCATCAGGTAAACATCGCCAGAATCTACGCCAGTCACCTCTATCAGCTTGTTCAGGGCAGAGTTCATCACCTCATCCAGATTCAGGGTGCGGCCTGTAACCCTGTCCACTTCGTAGAGAGTAGAAAGTTCTTCTGTTCTCTTCTCAAGTTCTTTGTGCTGGACAGTGAGTTTGGAATACAGTTCCCTATTCTTATCATACGCCCTTGCAACCAGGGCTGCAAATATTCCAGTCATGGCGATGAGGATAAGACTCAGGTTGGTATGGAGCTTTATGGGCGAAAAAGCCTCCTCGGTTGGCTGCTGGGCTACAACTCCCATTCCCGTACCCCTCACAGGTACATAGGCAGAGAGCATGGTTTTATTTTCAACAGGATCATAAACTTCCTCCACTCCCTCCATTCCTTTGATAACTTTTTCCACAATTGGCACAATGGAATAGTCTGGAGGCTGCCTTGGGTCTTCATTGGGGTGCGCCACTACTCTGCCGTTCTTATCTACGATATAGATTACCCCGCTTTTGCCCAGTCTGACCGGAGCTACCCATTTCTGTATGGTCTCAAGTCTATGCTGCATTACAACTATCCCTATCACATTGCTATCGTTCTTAATAGGTAGAGCCACAGACACAACATATCTATCTGGCTCAATGTCGCGAAGGTATACCTCTGAGACATAGGGCTGCCAGTCCCTGGAGACCCCTTTATACCAGTCACGATATGTCAGGTTTCTCCCCCATATTTCAGGGCTGGGGGGATAATCTATCCATAGTATTCCTTCAGGCGTAGCAAGGTATGCCCGGTCTATATCGGGTACGGAAGCCAATAGAAGGGCCAGCCGTTCTGTTGCGCCCTTCCTGTCCTTATTCTCAACCGAGTACACTAACATCGGGGTTGAAACAAAGTAGTTCCCGACCTTGATGCTCCAGTTGAAATGCTCTCCCACAAGATAGGAGACCTCCTGGGCAGTAGCGAGATTGCCTGCCTTGATCTGCTCTCCCAGTGTTTCGGTATATGGAACTATAGAAATGTAGGCTAGAATTAATATGGGCAGCAGCATCAAAAAGAATAAAAGATACTTGAACATATCATTTCCCTTCCTCAAGGCTCTTTATCCTTTCTTTGAGTTCTATCATTCGGACCTCTCTTCCCACTGCAAGTGTGTGGAACTCCTCAAATTCTTTGATCCGTTTCTCCAGCTCAAGATTTGCCTTCTTCAGATCTTTATAGAGGCGCAAGTTCTCGATAGAAGTGGCGATCTGGTCAGCAATTGCCTGGGCAAGGTTGAGTTCTTGCTTGGTGTACACCTCTTGCATGCAGCTCTCAATGCTGAAAACTCCAATCATTTCCCCCTTAGAGATAAGTGGCACCTGGATGACTGAATTAATGCCTTTCTTAAAAAGGATTTTGTCCTCATAGAAGGGTGTATCCTTTAAGTTCCTTATCATGCCTGCTCTTCTGTCAAGGACGAACCCACTGCTGGATTCACTCCTGGGTATCTCTGTCCCTCTCCCCAGCTCTTGAATAATAATCTCCCCTGCCAGCGCAAAGACCTCGACCGTCTCTTCTCTAACCAGATTGATACTTGTTCTATCAAATGGTAGGATGCTTCTCATCTCACTAACCATTACATCAAATACCTCCTCAATATCAAGGCTTGCTTTAATAGCCCGGCTGATCCTGTACAGGGCGCTTATATGCTCAGCTTTGTCCCTCACTTCCTTGTACAGCCTCGCATTCTCTACCGCGATGCCTATTGCATTTCCGATTGAGAACAATAGATCAAGGTCATCCTTTGTGAAAATTTGCTTTTTCTTTGTACCAAGGGCAAGCGCTCCAACCACCTTGCCTTTTGCCATCAAAGGAGTTCCGATAAACGAAACAAGTCCTTCTTTTCTCACGTAAGGAAGTAAAAGCGGACTTGGGAATTGAGAGATGTCCATAGTTATTGGTTTTTTGGATTGCGCTGCAATTCCAGGTATTCCTTCACCCATCTTTCTAATAAGTGCCTTTTCTTTGAATTCAGGAGAAAGCCCTT
>JAHIHJ010000044.1 GCA_018899795.1 Methanobacteriota archaeon | reverse complement strand
TTTTTATCGATGATATTTTACAAAAAGTTAGATCGTTTCCTATTCGATCTGATCTTCTAAAATTTTTACCGGCTCTTATCTATGTCCTTGTTATCATATTCCTTGTTTTTCCTAATATATCCATGTCATACGAGTTGTCACATTCCCCCCCAAAACCTTCGAAAGACTGGTATGATTCACTGGTCTGGCTTAAAGATAATACCCCTGAAATAAATAGTGAACCGCAATATGGAATAATGACCTGGTGGGACTACGGGAACTGGATATTATATATATCTAAACGCCCTGTAGTTGCAAACAATTTTCAGATAGGAGGGGATGAAGCAGCAAGGTTTTATGTTGCTCAGGATGAGTCCGGGGCAAACACGATAATGGATCAGCGCAATTCCAGATATGTTATCGTTGACTACAGGATGGGTCTTAATAAGTTCAGGCAGGGGAACCAGGTCGTACTAAAGGGAGCGTTTATGGCAATTGCAAGTTTTGCAGATAAAGATTTTGCCATGTATTTAGATAAGAATAATCTTCCAAATAGAAATTATCTGGAAACCATGTATGCCAGAATGCACGTATTTGATGGGAATGGACTTAAAAATTACCGGATGATATACGAATCAAAAGATGCGCTTTTTTGAATATTATCAGGAAACAAAAGCTGATGCCAGTGGAGATTTTGAGTTTATAGTGCCATATTCCATAGAGCAAACCAATAAAACCCGGTTGTTGAATAGCTATAAATTAATATATGGTAATACCAATCTGTCTGTCAATGTATCAGAAAATGACGTCCTTTCCGGAAATACAATTAAGGTGAACTGATGAAGCCAGTATATAAAATATTGATAGTATTAATTATATTTTATTCAGGCGTTGTTCCTGTATTTGCAGAAGAGACAGAATGGGTAGATCCACAGGAAAAGACCTTGAGATTGACAGAAACTTTTACAAGAGAAGGTTTTTTGATCGAAGCATCGGATTTCTATGATAATTCAGCGCTGATAACAGTGTATGATGCTAAACACAACATTATAACAAGAAATATTACAAGGATCAATGATTATTTTTCTGTAAATGGCAGATTGAATATCACAGTGATAAACCTCCAGGAGGTTTCAGGTAACATCAGCGCAGGTCATGGATTAAATGTGGTCGTGGACAGGTGGGTGCGGATCAGAACAAGGGTGGCTGGAAGTCCTGTGCCTAAAGTATCTATTATCCCTAAAAGCATAGAGCTGAATAATAAAATAATAATCAGGCGGACGTTTATCCCGGGTTCTGAGATCCCGATAAATTTTTCAGTCAAAAATGAAGGGAAAGCAAAGTTAAAAAATATTATTCTAAAGATCAATACATCTCTTCCTGTACTCTATGGAGAGAAAGTGAGATATGAAATATACGAACTTGGACCGGGGAATGAATCAGATGTTATCACTGTCCGTTTCCAGGCGCCGTCTACTGAAAGGCAGACGTTGTTTTTAATCTTGGCAGAAGCCAGAGGCAATGATGTATTTGATATGGATTATAGCGCAACTGATTCTATCAATATTGATGTGAATCCTCTGATAGGAAGAAAAATAGAGATTAAGAAATATATCTCGGAAAAAATATACATTGGCGACCTCGGCGTGGTTTCCATCAGTATCAAGAATAACCTCAGCCAGAAAATTGACAACATAAGTCTGGCAGACAGCCTTCCTGCCGGACTTGAGCCGCTGGATGCGAACCTTTCATGGAATTTTGCTCTTGGACCCAATGAACTGAAACAGATATCTTATAAAGTAAGACCCCAGAAACCAGGGACTTATTATTTACAGCCTGGAAGTTCAGTTATTGAATATAAAGATGAGCTTTACTATAATACAAAACCTGTGAAATTGATAGTGAATGGACCATACGTGGTCTTGATGAAGTCTGCAAGTCAGGATACTCCTGAAACAGGTGACAACATAACTATCAGGTTGGACGCTAAGAATATCGGTGATGCTACGGCTATAGTTAAACTGGAGGATAGCGTTCCAGCGAACTATTATCTGCCATCTGATAACTATAGAGCGGTCTTGAATACTTTAGTCCTTCATCCGGGAGATTTAAAAACTTTTTCGTATACGATCAATACGACCGAAGCCGGTACTTTTGTTCTTCTACCTGCAAAGGCAACGGTTCTTGACCAGTTCCTTTATCAGGATGAGAGGTATACGCAGATAATTACATCAAATGATCTTAAGATAATAGTGAGAGAATCAATTAAGCTGGAGTCCCCTCCTGGAATAATTGTCACTCCAGCGAGGACAACTGTTCCTGAAAGGGCTATGGCTCCTGCTGCCGCCTCAAGTTCAACTCCGGAACAAGCTCCGGGATTCCAAGGATATGTTCTTGCTGTGATCTTCATATTCATCTGGATATTAAAAAAGAGAATCCCAAAAGATAAAGTAGGTAACATTTTGATATGTGGAACCATCATTCTTTCCCTTTTTATTCTCCCCGCGTCTGCAGGCGACTATAAAAGACCTGAATACAAAGATGGCTTAGAGGATAGGTGGCATCCGGGCGGCTATTGTATAACCTGTCATTACACGCTCCTCGGCACTGAAAAAGCCAGGGCGATATCCCACGGCTGCGAAAAATGCCATGTCTACACACCAAAAGGTGCAGAAAGCGGTCTTAAAATTGACATGTCCAAAGTTTATGATGTCCATAAGGATATTGTGTGCATCCGGTGTCATGTGGGTATAAAAGACAATATGACAGCAGTGGATTTCCACATGATAAAGAGCAAAATAGCATGCGAGAGCTGCCATACATTTGCTAACGGCACGTATCTGAAGCCTCCGACCACTAAATGCTCTGACTGCCACAGCAGCGACCCGCATGTGGTTCACGGCAAAAGAGTTGAAAAACTGTGCGTGGCATGCCACGGCGAATTTGGAGAGAAATATGTTAAACCTCCCGCTGCATTAGTTCCCTCTCTAAGTGAACGAGAAGTAGCAGTTAAAACTGTCCCAACGATCGGTGAGTTCATGAGTAAAATAATCGAATCTCTGATACGATTAATAAGGGGGTGAGCTATTATTAAGACATTTATAATCTTATTATTCCTTTCTGGGATCATGATTTCAGGCTGCATAAACCCGGCAGAGCAGGTACCGATAGTAAAAGTAAATATCACCTTTATAGAGAAAGAAGGCATTGCTGAAGCAGAAAATTACACGATAACCCAGGGAACTGTCAGATATATAGCAAGACCCAGAAGCACCATGGCAGAATCCTTCCCTGCGATAGCCGCAAGAGCGACCATAATGAAGGGCAAAAATAGCAGCATAGGGCCGTGGGAAGCCCTGCCCTATAAAGGGAGCGGCGCATATTCATTTAACCTGGGTTTCCATGACGATCACTATCCTGCACCTAATAACCTGGTGCATATCTCTATCATGGTGGTGGATGAGAAAGGAGAGAGAATCGGTTATGTTACGGAAAACATTATTTGGCAATGATTGTTATCATA
>JAHIHJ010000354.1 GCA_018899795.1 Methanobacteriota archaeon | reverse complement strand
ATTGAGTTGTTGAAAAAGTAGGGTTGACGGATGTAGGGGGGAAAAAGCTAACTGTTCAGGTATAGACATTATTTTTAGAATATATATCGCTTAGGATAGTGGGGTGAAACTATTCATAAATCTAAAATATTCATAGATACTGTATGAAAAAATTTGATATTTCATACGAAGTATTTATTCAAGGGGTACGATTCATCTGCGCCCTCGAAGGGCGCAGTGTTCTCTACCCCTTGACTCCAACGTATAAATATCTCTAATGTCCATTGAATTATTTATCATCCATTTTTTTCATGTTTGGTATTGATCGAACACATGTTAGAAGGATCTGCCAGATTATTGGATATGAGCGCAATCCGTGTGCGATCGTATGATCATTCTCTTGACCAATGGCGAATGATAAGAAATTTCACCACACCAGTCGAAACATTTATATGTTATTTATTCTATTTATAGTAATTACTGGAAATAGTGTAAAATATGGTAATAATATGAACACTGTAAAAAAAGAATTTGAAACTCTTGTGTATCAAAGTATAAAGTCCCAGGGGCTTGATGAACTGCATTCTAAGCTTATAGCGATACTATATTCTGAACCAGATCTAATGACATTAAAAGAACTTTCTGAAAAAACAAATTACAGTTTTTCTGCTGTAAGCGCTGCAATGAATTTCCTTACTAAGCTGTATATTGTTGAAAAAATAAAGAAAGGGGGTTCAAAAAAATTGTATTTCTCAGTGCAAAGAGACATGATAAAGGCTACCCTGGATCAGGTAAAATCCAAAAACGATTTAATGGTCGCGCCAGCCATTTTGAAACTTCCGGCAATAATTCAAAGGTGCAAAAAAAGCAAAGCAGAAGGTTCAGAAGAGATGCTGCAAATACTTGACCAGTATTATCAGCAAATGATAGCTTTAGATAAGATCATGAAATATTTAGTTGAAATCACAGAAAAGGTTCAAAAAGAGGTGAATACAAAATGAATAAGAGTATAACACAAGCATGCATGTTCATATTCGTTCTTGCGATAACATTAACAGGACTTCCAAATGCAGAAGCGATATTCATACCTGAAGAATGTGTTATAGCAGAGGTACAGGGGATTAGCCCCAGCTCAGTAGGAATTGATGATGAATTCACCCTGGGCATTGATCTTGAGGTCTGCGGAGGTGCAATTCCTGAAGATGTCACCTTTGCGATCACCAGTATCCCACCGGATATCATCGTTACAGAAGACCTGGTCACCAAAATCCCTAAATTATTTTACAGTACAAGTGAAAGATATATCAGATATCACATGAGAACAACTCCGGATGCAATTCCCGGCCCTCATGTTATCAAGATGAAGTTGACCTATGGCAAAGAAGCTACAACGAAGTATTACGAAGTTGTGGTGCGGGTGATCGGTGAAGATGCTGAACCAAGGATTTCTTCTGTGAAAACTGTCCCTGAATATATCTATGAAGGAGATTCAGTTGATCTAAGGTTGGGCATAGAAAATTATGGTGAAACAATAGCAAAATCAGTCACCGTTACTTTAGTTCATGAGTTTAAGGGTATTAAGGATGTTTCGCTTGGAACACTTGATCTTAATGGCAGTCAAACTGCATTATTCAAGTTCAAAGCAAGCAAAGCAGGAGAATTCACAATACCCGTTTTCATTGAGTATGAAGATGATTTTGGCAAGCAAAAAGATGAATACGAGATCAAACTGACCGTGCTTGACAAAAAAGGCAGTCTAAATATTGCCTCAGTAAAAATCGATCCAGTTCTTCCACACACGGGCGACACAGTAGAATTAACAATGAGAATTGAGAACTTTGGTGACAGAACGATAAATTCGATCAGAGTGTATGCAGACCATCCTTTCAAAGGGTTGAAAGAATCATTTATTGGAACACTTGATCCAAAGGAAGACGGACCTGCAGTAATTACTTTCATCGCCGATCAAACAGGAGAATTCGAGTTCCCAATAACAATAACTTACACAGATGACTTTGGAGAAGAGCAGATCAAGACCAAAGTCAATCTTATCATTTTAAAAACTGATGGGGGAGCAGGAACAGCAGTAGTGGTTTTGCTCGTCCTGGCAGTTATCGGAGGATTAGTATATTACAACTACAAAACAACGAGATCAAAAGACAAGATCATAAAGCAATTAATGAAAGGCGTCGACAACTCTACTGAAAAGAAGGAATAATAAGAGGATCCCAGAATGATCGATGACATCAGGGTCGGCGCCCTCATTGCATACAGCAGTATAAAAAGAGGGAACAAAAAAACACTCTTTTTCATAGTATTCGTACTTTCCCTTATTTTTATGAACCTGGTGTTCCTTCCATCCATGATGGGCGGAATGACCGGTATGTTTACAGGTTTTATGCAATATCCTTATGGAGACATTGTAGTTGAACCAGGCGCAGATAATACTTACATTAACAATGCAGATAATGTTTTACAGAAAGCCAGAGCAGTTCCTGGAGTAAGTGCTGCAACAAAAAGGTTGGATGTTGGGGCATCCATACAATATAAGCATAAAGTTGTAGGTTCCACGATAACCGGACTATTGCCTACAGAAGAATACGGCATTTCACGATATCCGTATATTATAACAGAAGGAGAATTCCTGGGCGACCTTTCTCGCGACGAGATAATAATAGGTGCAATGATCGTAGAAGGTTATTTTGGTTCTGAGATCTATGATAATCTGGGCGGAGTAAGAGTAGGCTCTCTTGTAGATGTTACATATAGTAATGGTGTAGTGAGGACTTATAAAGTCAAAGGGATCATGGAAGCAACATTTGAGCTTGTTGATCTGAACGCTTTGGTTCATTATAAAGAAATTGAAGATGTATTCGGTCTTGATGAAAGCAAGGCAACGAGCGTTGTTATAAGAGTGAAAAACTCTGATGATTCAGCAAATGTAAAAAAGAAAATAATTGCAGCTGGAATAAAAGAGCAGGTTTTTACAAATAATGAGAAATCTGATGCTATCTTGAGGCAGGCTATGCAAAGCATTGGAGCAATAGACATTATTTCAAGGTTTGTTAGTCTGGTCGTAGGGGCTGCATTAATTCTAATTATTATTTACATTAACGTCCTTAATAGAAAAAAAGAGATCGGGATCCTGAAAGCAGTAGGGATCACTCCAGGATCAATTGTCTTATCTTACGCATTCCTGAGCATGTTCTATGTTCTATTGGGAATATTTGTAGGATTAATATTATACTTTGCACTTATGTTATATTTCCAGGCAAATCCATTTACAATGTATGAGACCATAAAGATCAGACCTGAAATTGATTATTTGTTCGTTATTCAAAATATATTCACCATGCTTGTATTGTCTGTGATAGCAGGGATATTGCCCGCCTGGATGGTTTCAAAAGAAAGCATCCTGAAAGCAATATGGGGACGATGAAATGATCCTGGTAAAAGATCTGAAAAGGTATTATGGGACAGGAGAGACTACGGTAAAAGCCCTCGATGGAGTTAGCTTCGAAATCAAAAAAGGAGAGATCGTGGCAATAATGGGTGCATCTGGATCCGGGAAAACCACTCTGTTAAGGATACTGGCATTGTTGGACGACGCAACAGGAGGAGAATACACTATTCAAGGATTAGAAGTTTCCAGTTTGCCTGAGTCCGAGAGAAGCTACTATCGTCTGACCCAGGTGGGTTATGTCTTCCAGGATTATGCACTTATTAATGAGATGAGCGCTGCTGAAAATGTTTACGTGCTTTCCATGATGGAAGGAAAATCAATAAAAGACTCTTATGACACT
>JAHIHJ010000353.1 GCA_018899795.1 Methanobacteriota archaeon | reverse complement strand
TTTACCTGCCGGGACTGCCGGAGGGCGGATTCCAAGCGCATAAACACCAAGTTTTTCAAGTTCAGCGGCAGCTTCTGTTGTTGTTTTTGCATCCCCTGTAAAAAGAGGTATTATCTGGGTCTCACTTTTTATGGAAAAGCCAAGGTCTAATAGACCTTTTTTGTATGTCCTGACGTTCTGCCACAGTTTTTTTGCAGGCTTTTCGTCTTTGATGCATTCTATCGCGGCAATTGCGGCTGCTGCTGCAGGGGGTGGTAGTGCGGTTGAGAAAATAAAAGAGCGGGCACGGTTTCTCAGGTAGTCTATTAGCTCGTTACTTCCGGCTATGTACCCGCCCATGCTTGCAAGCGCTTTGCTCAGGGTGCCCATATTAATATCAACTTCTACATTAAAATAATCGGCTGTGCCCCTGCAGTGCTTTCCAAGAACGCCGGTGGCGTGGGCATCGTCCACCATGACCATGGCATCGAAGTTCTTTGCGAGCTCGACTATTTCCCGGAGCGGGGCTATATCCCCGTCCATACTGAAGATACCATCGGTGACGATGAGTTTTTTGCCATGTTTTGACGTTCGCAATGTTTTCTCAATGCTTGAAATATCCATGTGGGGATAGACCTTGACCTTCGCGCCGCTCAGCCTGCACCCGTCGATTATGCTTGCATGGTTCAGTTCATCGCTAAGGATAAGGTCGCCTTTTTTCATCAATGCGGATATCGCCCCCACATTAGCCATATAGCCTGTGCTGAAGACCAGAGCGCTTTCCGTGTCTTTGAACTGGGCTATTTTCTCCTCAAGATTGGTGTGGAGTTCGGTATTCCCCGTGGTGAGACGCGCACCCCCAGCGCCCGTACCGTATTCTTCCACGGCGTCTATTGCTGCCTTTTTTACCTTTGGATGGCTGGTCAATCCCAGATAATTGTTGGAGGACAGGAGTATGAGTTCCCTCCCATTTTTCATGATACTGGGCGCCTGGGCTCCCTCTATGGTGTTAAGCTCGCGATAAAGCCCCTTGCTCTTTATATTAGCAAGTTCGCCTGCCAGCCAGTCCATCTTCATTGCACGAATCTGGGCATTATATCCGCCGACCCGAATACACCGTATATGCCGCGCCTGTGGAATTCCATTGCGGCTTTCAACCATCCAAGTGCAGGTCCCACGACATTTGCTGCCATGGTAGTTTCATCACCGAGAATGAACCTGTGGCTTGAAACAGCGCCGTCGAATGTCCTTCCTGTCAGGGTCATAGAAGTGCTCACGGGTTTTTTGGGATTTCTTGTATCAACCATGCCTCCGACGTTCACTCGACTTCGCTCTATGATACCTGCCCTCTCAAGAAGTATATCATCGGCATGCTCCATACTGGTCAGTTTCAGAATGCCGTTCCTGCTGTCCAGTTCTTGTTTTATTTGTGCGCAAGTCATTTTTGCTGCGATATCAAGGTTGAATCCTTCAAGATGCGCGATGTCTTCGCGTATGGTGGCGCGGTAAGAGTCCCAGTTCGATATACCAACGCCGAAGTTAATCTCAACCCCCATGACCTCCATAAAAGAATTCGCAGCAAGTGCAGCCGCGCACGTGAGCAATCCGGGCGTGGCGCCAGCCCCGGTTATGTAAGTTATCCCCGTATCCCTTAATCGCTCATCTATCCCGAACATCATTTCAACAGCCTGGGAACGTTTAAGGACGTCCACCATTGCGCCGCTGTAACCATATTGCGCGAATCTTAAGGCTATATTCGGGATGAAATCATTCGAAAGATTTGGAAGGGCGATAAAAATACCATCTATATTTCCCGAATTTTTGATTATTTCACCTATGGTATCGTCAGAACTATTACCAATTTCTTCAAGCTTTTTATCCTCCAGGACTTCCGGATTGATTCCTTTTGCATCTGTGAGAAAACCGGTCTTGTCTGCAATAGCCACAAGTCTCATCTCTTTTTTCTGTGCAATTATTCTGGCGGCTGCCATTCCAAGACCGCCTGCGCCCAGGACAGCGATATTTGCTGCCGCGTATTTCTCTTTCTGCCTGAAAACCTGTTGTTGTTTCATATATTCATTCTCCTAAATATTTATCTAAATTATTGGAGCTCTCCCTCATTCCTCCGAGCTTATTGACAAGTACCTGGCTTTTTTCTATCTCCTGAATGTAAATATCCGGGTCTATATTATCGACGAAAAAAACCCTCCCTCCACGGCAATCTCCTTCATGCTTCATGTGTGGTATTCTCATGTAACCCAGTTTCTTTGAGGAGACATAGCCTGCTGTATAGGATGGGTCGTCAGACCAGCAAAGCTCAGCTATCGTTCCATCTATGGAGGCTACCTTGGTGGCAATGACCAGCGCTTCGCTCACATGCGTGTAACATGAAGAGAGACCATGCTCGGAAAGCATTCTCGCAAGCTCAATGGATGCTTCTTTGGTAATACCCATGCGTGATGCCCTTATTCCTCTCTGTTTATCAGATTCAAGACGATTTCCCTCCATATCCATTACAATAGCGCCTCTCATGCTCTCTCCGTCACATGGTCCGTTTTCAAGCAGGGAAATTGCCTTCTCTATGCAAAAAAAAGGCAGTCCAATATACTTGAGCAGCCTTCTTGCCATATTTTTGCCTTCCTCTGCATTTTCTACACGCAATAATGTCACGGGCAGAGAAGCCAGGTATTTGACAGGCAATTTTAATGCGTCGATGGTTATGTTGATAGAATCCGGTTTTCCCCTGTCATGTGAAAGCGCCCGGGCAATCAACGTAGATACAGCATCCGATATCTCATTTTCTTCGACGAGCTGCTCTGCTCCTGATATATGCCTTGTGTCTTTTTCAGCCCTCATCCTCACGCTATACATCCACACCACCGGGAACAAGCCCAAGGTCATTGATCATCTGGATATCATCCTTTGGGGCTCTGCCTGGAGTTGTGAGGTAGTTTCCCAGGAGTAACCCGTTTGCACCTGCCATAAGGCTAAGACACTGCACATCCCTGAGATTTATTTCCCTCCCGCCGGCAATACGTATGTTTTTTTTTGGGAGAATGAGGCGGAAAACAGCTATTGTCTTGATTACTTCCATGGGACTGACTGGTTTTACGGTCAGAATTGATGTCCCTTTGACCGGATTCAAGATATTGATGGGTATGGAATCAACATCCAGAGCCCTGAGGGTGAAAGCAAGCTCCACCATGTCGTGGACTGATTCACCCATTCCTATTATCCCTCCGCAGCATACTTCAAGACCTGCTGCCCTTGCTATATGTATAACATTTATTTTTTCAGAATAGGAATGCGTGGTGCATATATTCTTAAAAAACCCGGCTGAAGTTTCAAGGTTATGGTGTATCCGGGTCACTCCTGCTTTTTTAAGAGCCCAGGCAGATTTTTCCGTGAGCGCCCCGATAGAAACACATATTGATAATGCGGTTTCTGAGCGCAGTCTTCGAATAGATCTCAGGATTTTCTCAAAGTCCTCACTTTCCACCTCTTTCCCGCTGGTAACGATACAGAACCTGGCAGCCCCCTCTTCCTGCATCATAAGAGCAAGATTCAGTACCTCTTCCTCCTCCATGAGAGGATAAGGAGTAACTTCCGCATCGTTATGGACTGACTGGGTACAGAATTTACAATCCTCGGGGCACATACCGCATTTTGCATTGATGATGGAGCAGAGGTCAACCCTGTTACCGAGCAGTGAACGCACCCTGTTTGCCAGTGAAAAAAGCTCCATACATTCATGTCCCTCCAGGTTCATGAGTTCAAGGGCGTCTGAAAAGTTGATTGGTTCACCGTTTTCTATTTTTGTTTTGATTGTTTTGAACATAACCTACCATTGTCAACTTTTTGTGCGTATTAGTTTACAATCTTTTAAATTTGTTGCTCGGATTAATTAATTGTTTTTATTATTGAATCATTATATTTATACTTATGAAAATCTTTATATACTATTATATCAGCAATAGGTTGTCGTTTACCTTAAAGGAGGATGAAATGAGACAAATAGCAATATACGGAAAAGGCGGAATAGGTAAGTCCACAACTACCCAGAACCTTACCGCAGCGCTTGCTTCGATCGGCAAGCGAGTGATGCAGATCGGCTGCGACCCAAAGGCAGATTCAACGAGAATGCTCCTCTGGGGAAAAGTGCAGGCAACGGTGCTTGACACCATGCGCGACAACGGCCCGGGCGGCGTGACTCTTGATGTTGTCCAGCACACCGGCTTTGGCGGAATAAAGTGCGTCGAGGCAGGCGGTCCAGAACCAGGTGTGGGCTGCGCAGGAAGAGGAGTTATTACTGCAATAAAACTGCTGGAAGAACTGGGCGCTTACAATGAAGAGTTCGATTTCGTGTTCTACGATGTGCTCGGAGACGTTGTATGCGGCGGCTTTGCCATGCCCATACGGGAAGGCTATGCCAAAGAAATATACATCGTGGCATCGGGAGAACTCATGGCGCTCTATGCTGCCAACAATATCTGTAAGGGTATTGTGAGATTCGCAGAGAACGGCGATGCCCGCCTGGGCGGCATAATATGCAATTCACGCAACGTGGACAATGAACTTGAGCTTCTTACTGAATTCGCAAAGAAGATAGGTTCACATTTGATCCAGTTCGTGCCGCGGGACAATATTGTCCAGCGCGCGGAGATAAACCGGAAGACTGTGATCGATTTTGACCCCACATGCAAGCAGGCTGAGGTTTACAGGTCGCTTGCGAAAAACATCATTGAAAACACGAATTTCGTGATACCAAAGCCCATGCAAATGCAGGAGCTTGAGGAAATGATGGTTGAATTCGGTATTGTGGAGAGGTGAGAACATGAAGATGATACGTGCAATAATCAGACCAAACAAGGAAGAAAAAGTCGTGGAGCATCTGGAAAAAGAAGGGTTTATTTCCCTCACAAAAATGAACGTCTTTGGAAGAGGCAAGCAAAAGGGAATCCGGGTAGGCACCGTGTGTTACGATGAACTGCCCAAGGTCATGCTGATGCTCGTTGTGGAGGATGCAGACGTTCCAAAGGCTTTGAATGTTATCCAGAACAGCGCCCGCACCGGGAATATCGGTGACGGCAAGATATTCGTGACCGATGTTTCGGAAGCTTACACTGTGAGGACTGGAGAATCCGGGTTATAGGTGAAAATATGAAGGAAGTTATCGCTATAATACGAAGGCACAGGTTACAGGAGACAAAGGCTGGTCTTCTGGGCATAGGCGTCCCTGCTCTTACCATGATAAGCGTGGAGGGCAGGGGAAAACAGAGGGGCTTGATAGAGCCAGACGATGAAATGAACGAGGTAAAAACTGAAAACAGACTCCAGTTCATTCCAAAGAGGATGATATATACTGTGGTCGAAGACGACGATGTTCCGAAAGTAGTGGAGACCATAATAAGAACAAACCAGACAGGGCAGATAGGGGACGGTAAGGTCTTCGTGTGCCCTGTCGAGGATGCTATGAGAGTGAGAACAGGAGAGAGCGGAGAACAGGCATTGAGATAAATAGAGAAAGAACCGCAGATAAACGCAGATGAACGCAGATATTAAAACGCTTTGCGCTCTTTGCGAACTTTGCGGTGAAATTCATAGAATAAGATAACAGGAGCGAAAAAAAATGACAACAATATTACCGGAATGCGACATCCCTATACCGCAGCGTAAGCCGCATATCGTATGTCATGACCCTGAGAACATGGTCTTGCCCATGTGCAATGTCCAGACAGTTCCTGGTGACATGACCGAGCGCGGCTGCACGTTCGCAGGGTGCAGGGGAGTAGTAGGCGGGCCCGTAAAGGACGCAATACAACTGGTGCACGGGCCGATTGGCTGTGCCTACTATACATGGGGCACGCGGCGAAACCTTTCAGACACGAAGCTGCACAGGAAGTACTGCTTCAGTACAGACCTGACAGAAGAAAGTGTAATATATGGAGGTGCTAAAAAGCTATTAAATTCCATAATTGAATCACACGAATTGTTCCCTGAAGGAAAGGCTGTGTTCGTGTATTCCACCTGCGTAGTCGGACTCATAGGCGACGACACCGAAGCGATATGCAAGCAGGCGCAGGAAAAGATAGGAATTCCCGTGATACCTTTCCACTGCGAGGGTTTCAGGGGCGTAAGCCAATCGCTGGGTCATCACATAGCCAACAGAACGCTGTTTGAAAAAGTGGTTGGAACAGCAGAACCGCAAGAGACCACGCCTTACGACATGTGCATTGTCGGTGAATTCAACATTGACGGCGATGCCTGGATAGTCAAGCCACTTTTTGAAAGGATGGGCGTGCGGGTGCTTTCCGTTTTTACAGGCAACGCCTCCTATAATGATATTCCAATCATGCACAGGGCAAAGCTGAATATCGTGCAGTGCCAGAGGTCATCCACCTATATCGCAAAGATGATCCAGGACAAGTACGGGGTTCCTTTTATCAATGTATCCCTGTTTGGAATGGAGCAGACAGCACAGGCGCTTCGAGACGTAGGAAAGTTCTTCCATCTTGAAGAAAATGCAGAAAAAGTGATAGCAGAAGAGGTTGCAAAGTACCAGCCCTTGATCGATCACTATAGAAAGAGACTCGATGGAAAGAAGTGCTTCATATACCAGGGAGCACCGCGAGCCTGGCACTGGATGGGACCGATGCGGGAACTTGGCATCGAAACGATCCTCACGGCAACAACGTTCGGTCACAAGGACGATTATGAAAAAATAATGGAGAAGGCAAAGCCAGGGCATATCTGTATAGACAACCCCAATGCACTTGAGATCGAGGAATACCTTGTCAAGCTCAAGCCCGATTTCTTTATCGGCGGCTTGAAGGAGAAATACCTGACATACAAGCTTGGCATTCCCTTTATCAACGGTCATTCCTACGAAGAAGGTCCGTATGCGGGATTTGAGGGATTCGTGAATTTTGCAAAAGATATTGATGTTGCAGTGAACAGCCCTGTGTGGAAGTTCATAAACCTGCCACTGGAGGTGAAGTAAATGGCTTTAATGAACCCGAGTTCTGAGTCTATCAAGACGGTTCGTAAAACTCGAAGCGTTACCATTAATCCGCCCAAGATGTGTCAGCCCATGGGCGCCATACTTGCTTACATGGGAGTTCACGGCTGCGTACCGCTTGTCCACGGTTCGCAGGGATGCAGCACATATCCCCGCTACAATATCGCGCGCCATTTCAGGGAATCAGCAGAAGTTGCAGTTTCATCGCTTGCCGAGGATGCTGCCGTATATGGCGGAGCCAAGAACCTGACCGAAGCCATAAAGAACGTCAAGTCCAGGCTGAACCCGGCTGCTATTGGTATTTGTACCACGTGCATGAGCGAGACCATAGGCGACGATGTGAAACTGATAGCAAAGAAAGCGTTGACCGATGATACGATGAAAATATTCCCGGCATCCACGCCAAGCTATGTTGGCACGCATCTCACAGGATATGATAATGCCCTGAGGACGCTTGTGGAAACGCTGGCAGTAAAGGGTGAACCTAATAATAAAATAAACGTAATCACAGGCATAATCACTCCCGGCGATATCAGGGAGATAAAGAACATGCTGCGCTTAATGAATGTGCAGAGCATATTCCTGTCAGATATCTCCGAAACCCTTGATACTCCTATATTGCCTGGAGGGCACAAACCCGTCCTGCCTGATGGGGGGACAAGTCTTTCCGACATCGCAGATTCCGCTAACTCACTGGGCA
>JAHIHJ010000043.1 GCA_018899795.1 Methanobacteriota archaeon | reverse complement strand
CAATGCTGAATTTATGACCTCTCTGTTCGGAACTATAATGCTTATCCCAATATCAAATAATGTTCCAACGGCATCGGCAACGTCTGTTTCATCAAAATCCGGATTATAGCGAAGGGCGTTTGAGACTTCATAAAGTATCAGGTCTGGAACAACAAGCTCAATATCCCCTTTAGAAAAATCATCCCTTAACTTCAAAGCTCTGTCTGTGTATTCTTCTTCTGAAAACCACTTGATCACAACAGATGCATCCAGAACGAATACACCATTCACTTTCTCTGGTTTCGCCATTTTCTGATCTCTTCAGTCCCGGACCATGCTTTGGATCTACTTCTTAATCTATCCTGAACCGAAACCGCCTGTTTGATCCGGTCTTTATCCCGCAATCTGGAGCAAGCCAGTATCTCGAATCTTTTTTCAATTATTTCCCGCGTGTCCATTTCTTCCTTGAACTTTTGCTTCTGCATGTCATCACTTTATGCTAAATTAGTTAGTTTTACTTTTATTTAAATTGAACTCATTCTTTCCCTAAATTAACACGTGACATAGTATCTAATAGCATGGTATATCAAATCATTATGTCCTTCGCAGTGCCATGACCATCTAAAACCGCAAAGCTCTCAAATAACTCAAATCTGCGCCCCCATTCCGCGCGCCCATTCCCCCCATACGCAGCGCATCACCCGCGGCGCGGCGCCGGACAACCTGAATTATTTTTGCATATTTCAAACGACCTTCACAACAAACTCATCTGCATCCACAGGGAGTATTTTTGCGAATTTTTTAGTGGCAAGCATTTTGGATAGCTCTTTCGGGAACCGTATCAGGTAGTTCCTCCCGTCCGATGATATTTTGACTTCATAGCCCTTTATCTCTTCCGAATTCCTTAGCGCAAACTCCCGCTCTATTCGTGATGCAGTTTCAATGTCAAGCAGCTCTTTTCCACACTTCGGGCATTTGTAGGCATTCACGTTCATGACCATAATATCGCCTCTCTTTACATCGAGCTTTGCGGGTTCCATTTTTATGCGGCAGTCCGTGCAATATGCCGTGGCTTTTGAGTCCAGTTTAACTTCGAAAATTCCCTCTTCACCTGTCAAGTCCTCAGGCAGGATATTTTCATAATCAATTTCTTTCTTTTTAGCCTTCATAATTATCCTCTCTTTCTTCTGTAAAGATCAATCTGCCAGTTTGATGAATTGTATGCGGTTTTTACTTCAGCCGTTCCAGCTTCATATTCAAAAAATAATGTCACGTATCCGGCAGAGCACAACCCGATTGCCATATAACTGCCTCCCCCTACTTTTTCAATGTAATTGATCCCTTCCAAAACATTTCTTGCCACGATCGGGTCAAGACCATGTTTACATTTGATTTTTTCAGCAACTTCGGGTGACATAACTATTCTTTGTATTAGCATTTCAGCTCATACGTATGATTTTCGTACGAATAGATAAAAGTTTCTAAGAAAAATATTCACGTCCTCCGCGATGCCCTTCCCAGCTAAAACCACAAAGCGTGCAGACAACGCAAATCTCCGCCCCAATTCCACGCGCACATGCCCCCATGCGCAGCGCATCCATGGCGGCGCGGGGCGCCAGACAGAATGAATTATTTTTGCATTTGATATTTCACCTGACTTTTACCACAAATACTTTATCCCATTAATGTATATTAATTAATGATACCCATTGAGGCATTTTTATGAAGTTTAAAGTGCGTTTGGAAAAAGACGAAGACGGTTGGTACATAGTAACAGTTCCAGCCCTGCCAGGGTGCATATCCCAGGGTAAAACCGAGAAAGAAGCCATCGAAAACATTAAAGAAGCTATTGAGTTGCACATTTCAATGTTGGCAGAAGATGGTATTCCTATAACTCCACCAGCCGGGATAAAAGAAACTATGGTTTCTGTCGCAGTATGAGCAAATTACCTGTTGTTTCTGGGAAAGAGGCAATAAAAGTTCTGGCTAAGATAGGATACTACATACGCGGTCAGACAGGCAGTCACATCCATTTGCGACATCCCGAAAGACAGGCTCTAACTATTCCGAACCATAAAGAGATCGCACGGGGAACATTGAGGACTATTATCAAACAAGCGGGTTTGACCGTGGAAGAATTTACCGAATTATTGCATTAACTGTCATAAGGAATCACAAAACAGAGACTATAATCCAGCAACTTCGCCTTGCCTCCTTTTTCTCCACCCCCGCGCCGTCCCTAAAATAATATGGCGCGTCTTTTAAATCTATGCGTCCTTTGCGGTGCCACTAATTGACTAAACCCGCAAAGCACTCAACGATCGCAAATCCCCGCCCCCATTCCACGCGCCCATGCCCCCCATGCGAAGTGCACACCAGGCAGATATATGAACAAATATTTTTTGTATAAGTAAAACATATTAATAATTAATGTCAGGTGTTATTTTTCTCGGTACAGGAGGAGGAAGGATGGTGGTGCTTAACCAGATGCGCCACAGTGGCGGTTTCTGGCTCACCCTCGACGGCGTAAATATATTGCAGGACCCGGGACCTGGAAGTCTTGTGATGGCGCATAAGCACGCGCTCAAACCCTCCTCACTTGATGCAATAGTCCTGTCACACAGGCATATTGACCACTCCAATGACATCAATGTAATGATAGAAGCAATGACTGGCGGTGGTTTCCAGCCGCGGGGGCGCGTGATAGTCCCCGGAGACTGCCTGAATGATGACCCGGTAGTCCTTCATTATCCCAGACCATTCACTGAAATAATAGAAATAAAAAAGGGTCTGAAAATAAGTATTCGCGATATTAACATATTATTCCCCATAAGAACCATGCATCCGGTTGAAACCTACGGGGCAATATATGAATTCAATTCCATGCGACTTGGTTACCTCCCGGATACTGAATATTTCCCTGAACTTGCGCAGGCTTATAAGGGAGTAGATATCCTCATAATCAATGTGGTTAGAATGACCACGGATAAAAGGATAAGGCACCTGAATATCAGGGAAGCTGAAAACCTGATAAGGTCTATAAAGCCGAAAATGGCAATACTTACTCATTTCGGCTTGCAGGTACTCAAAGCATCCCCTGACCACCAGGCAAAGCTGATCTCTGAAAGAACCGGTGTCAGGGTTATCGCAGCAAATGATGGTTTAAGCGTAAGTTTTGAAGAAGAAAAAGGGTTTAAATAGTAACAGCACGACAATAATACAGGAGGCTGATTATGTCTAGAGAAGAACTACTTCAAAAAGCTAAATCTTCACGCCCGTCTGTGACCGTTTTTGGTCTTGGCGGCGCGGGATGCAACATAGCAACATGGATTGCTGATAAGAAACTTACAGGTGGTAAAATCGTGGCTGCCAATACCGATGCCACTCATCTTAGCTCGATGACCAGGGCAGATAAGATAATGCTGCTTGGTGAGAAGCTGTGCAGGGGTCACGGATGCGGAGGATACCCTGAACGGGGTGGGGAAGCGGCGCGCGAGAACCTTGCAGAGATCAAGCAGGAACTGGAGGGCACAAATCTTCTATTCCTTGTAGCGGGTCTCGGGGGCGGGTCAGGCACAGGCGCTATACCCGTAGTCGCAGGCGTTGGAAGGGAACTCGGCGCACTCACCATTGCATGCGTGACCATACCGTTCACTATTGAGATGACCAGGCGAGAAAAAGCTCGGGAAGCCATAAAATCCCTTGCAGAGGTGTGCGATTCAATAGTTGTGATCGACAACTCCAAGCTCAGGGAAGTGGCAGGAAATCTCCCGCTCAAGGATGCGCTTGCAGTTGCGAACGCCCTTGTAGGTTCATTCGTTAAAAACCTGACAGACACCATCACACAGCCCAGCCTTGTCAATCTTGACTATGCTGACCTTCGGGCAGTGATGGAAAGAGGTGGCATTGCGTCAATAGGTATCGGCGAAGGCGACGGTGAGAACCGCGTTGAGAAGGCGGTATCACAGGCACTGTCAACTCCGCTGCTTGATATCACCGATATATCCAACGCATACGGCGTCCTAATCCACATCGTGGGCGGCGAGGATATGACCCTTGATGAAGTTGCGATCGCAGGCGAGCAGATAATGGATAAAGTACCCAACACAAAGCGTGTTATATGGGGCGCCAAGGTCGATCAGTCGCTGACAGGCAATGTGCGCGTTATGGCAGTATTGACCGGCGTGACATGCCCGTTCATAGGCGAGGTCGTTGTAAGAAGAGAGGTAGCCAGGCTTCCGAGAGAGGTAGTGAAACCCATAAGGGAAGCGATGGAACATATGGCAAGAGCCCAGGAGCCGGAACCTATAATGGCTTCAACAAAGTCAGCCGGTGAAAAACAATCGAGAATGGAAATTATCAAAAAAGCTGCAGTGTTCAGCAAGGAAAGGTAGGAGAAATCTCCTACTTTTTGTCTTTTCTTTTTTATCTCTCAAAATTGAAATTCTGCTTCACGATCTTAAGAGCGCAGT
>JAHIHJ010000042.1 GCA_018899795.1 Methanobacteriota archaeon | reverse complement strand
ATATCGGATAGCTTATCTCCCAAAATCCTTACTCGTTCATACTCTTCTCTAAATGCAAAATCTATGAATGATGCCATAATATACTAAATATAGTTATTAAGTATTAAATGTTTCGGTATGATTGGGTTATTCGAAATTCTCTATAAAATATCAGCCTTCTGGACAGGGCAAGAAGGTTCGCTCCTGTTCCTTTCCTGGGTAATTTTGATCCTGGCTCTCTGGATCTCACAGCGGCATGGGTGCGAAGACGGCTTCTATCGAAGAGTCAATATCCTTGTACTTCTTATCGGCATAGTTTTCCTTTCCATTACATCCATCCTTTCACCTTTTACCAGCTCCATTGATGGTGGTTTCACAGAAGTCCCTGAAGACGGGGCAGGACTGAGCCCTCTCCTCGTTAATAAATGGATGATATTCCATCCCTTTCTTTTCCCGTAGTGCATGAACATGCATCTGCGAAACTTACAAAAATAGGCGTATATAACATCTATAAGGATGGTGTCCTCCTTGACTCCGGAGCTGCAAGTTTCAGGGAGGTCAAGGGTGAGTTCATAACCGAGCCTTTTATCTATAGGGGACTTTTTGCGGATGTGAACGTAAGGTACCAGGGAATTGGTACTACGAATCCGATATTGATCTCAGTCGCCAATGTAAGGGTCATACCGGGAATGACGATCCTCTGGTCAGGAAGTATTCTTGTCGTTATCGGGATCATTCCGCTCCTTTTGTGGAGAAGAAAGACCTGAACGCATTACTTTTTGAGATGCTGTTTTGTATGGTTATTTAAATACCATGCACAAACTTTATATCCAATCGAGGTTATGTACAATATTGACAAAACCCCAGGAAGATGATCTTATGACACTTAAATCGCAAAACCAGAATTTCCTAAAGGAAAAATTCCATAACCGCCTGACATTCGATCCAATTGAACGAAAATTATACGGGCATGATATCGCTACCATTCCAAATCTTGTAAAACCGCTCATAGGCAATACCACGCCTGATGCAGTTGTCCAGCCTGAGACCGAAGATGAGCTAATAGAACTCGTAAACTGGGCGCGCATGAAAAAGATCCCGCTGACACCGCGCGGGAAATCAACATCAAGTTACGGAGGTGCAATTCCCGTCAAAAATGGAATAGTGGTTGATTTTTACCGTATGAAGGATGTGCTGACCGTAGATAAAGGTAAACTTACTGCGACTGTGCAGCCCGACATCTCATGGGAGCAGCTTGACCGCAAACTGGCATCACACGGTATGACGCTCCGGCTTTATCCCACGAGCTACCCCTCATCAACTGTGGGAGGATGGCTGGCGCAGGGCGGAGCAGGCATAGGAAGCTATGAATACGGTTATTTCCGGGAGAATGTAGTATCGGCAAGGGTTGTACTTCCCACAGGCGAAGTTCGTGATTTTTCAGGTGAAGACCTGGATCTTATTTCCGAGGCAGAAGGGATAACAGGACTTATCAGCCAGGTAACCCTGCGCCTGCAGAAACTGGAAGATGTAGACACAGCTGCTTTAGCCTGTCCTGATGCCAGAGACCTCCAGAAGCTTGTAAAATCTATCATTGATGCAAAACTCCCCATCTGGTCAATGGTATTCATCAACCCGCGCATGGCAGAGATGAAGAACCGCGCGCCTGTAAGGGAACATGCCGGTCATCCGGCAGAGGAACGGGTGCTCCTGCCTGCTGCATATATACTCTCACTTGCATTCCGCAAGAATGACAGCGATAAAATACATTCTGCACTTGCCGAAACGATAAAATCATGCGAGGCTGAGATACTGAGCGACCGCATCGCAAAACATGAGTGGGAGAACCGGTTCAAGCTAATGGTCGTAAAAAGGCTCGGTCCTTCCCTGGTGCCTGCTGAAGTGATCATACCCTTATCCGCGCTGGGTGATGTAATGGGAGATATAGAACGCAAGGTAGACCAGCCCGTTGTGAAGGAAGGCGTCATAATCCGCAACGGCGTAAATGGCGCCCCTGAAGTTGTCATCCTTGGGTTTATCCCTGCCGACCAACGAAGGTTCAGCTACAATTTCGTGTTCGGTCTTGTTCTTACTATAATGAAGATAGCCGAGGCGCATGGCGGTCGTCCTTATGCGACAGGTTTATACTTCTCAATGAAAGCTGACGAAATACTTGGCAAAGAAAAAGCAAAGAAACTTGGCATCGAGTACAACATTACCGCAAAGCATTACAGTGAAATTGTTTCTGAAAAACTGAAATCAGGTGAATTCAAGTTCCCCGCAAAAGCTGGAAAGCCGGTCACTGTGACCTGGCACGACTCTTGCCATATCGGCAGGGCGTCTGGAATATACGAACCACCGCGCGACATGATAAAAGCCATCCCGAACGTGAAATTCGTAGAGATGAGCTCCCATCACGAAAAGGCGCATTGCTGCGGACATCGGTAAGATACGTCTTGACGAGGCTGTGGAAGCAGGTGCGGAAAAGGTGCTTGCGCTGTGCCCGTGCTGCCAGTTCCAGCTAAGAGTGAGCAGGGATAAAAAGAACGTACCTATTGAGGTCGTTGACCTTGCAAGGTTCGCTGCATCCTCTCTTGGCTATGAATTCCCTGACCCGAACCCTGAAGTTCAGGCGCAATGGGCTGTTTTTGAGGCTTTTGTCGCGCTTATGACCCCGAAGGGTTTTGCAGGCCTGATGGGCACGATGTTCCCTGTGCTTTTCCCGGTACTGCTTCCCATGATGATGCCAGAGTTAATGTCGGTGATGCTTGAAAGGGTGAAACAAAAGATACCTATGCCGGACTACATGGCTGAGCAGATGCCCGAATTGATGCCAAAGGTCATGGATAACCTGATGCCGCATATGATCAACGATCTGGTGCCGCTTGTAACGCAGCCGATGATAGATTACCTTAGAAAATAGTAAACATCTTTATTCATCAAGGTGTTTTACATCTTTTGAGTGGCATTTAGGGCATCGCACATTTGTGCCTATGCCCTTGAATTTCTTAGAGCATGCATTGCACTCATACTCATGCAAGTCAGTCCCGTTGCTGAGCTCCACGTTAAATGAATCACCTACACTGCACATAAAACCTCCAATTTCATTATTTTACAGGCAAGCAATGAACCGACCCTTCTGCACAGTTCAAGTTCTTCTTCCCCGGGCATCCTCTTTATAAGTAAATCCTTTATCATTTCCATTCCGTAGGATGTTAATATTCTATTTATCTCATCCGTGGCTTCAAGGCTCCAGCCGTATGAACCAAACGAAAGACCAACTTTTCCAGAGAGGTCAATGCCGTCAATGTCATTCAAAAATTTCCTGACTGTCGGCATCATGGCATAGTTGTAATTGGGTGAACCGATCGCTATAGCGTCTGCATCCGCAACATCGGTGCTTTCAGCATCATTAACGTTTTTCAGAATAGTATCTATTCCTTCAGCGGCAGCACCTTCCTGTATAGCTTTTGCCATCAGTTCCGTGTTATGCGAACCTGTCCCAAAGATTATTACAAGTTTTGTCATGCTCCCAAATCATAATCATTTTTCATGTGATTATTCCACATTCACCCGAGCGCAGCTTTCACAAAAGCCAGGAACGGCGGTGAAGGCTTCCCCGGTCTTGACTTGAACTCAGGATGGAACTGCGAACTGAAAAAGAACTTATGTCCTGGTATCTCAGCTATCTCCATCCTGTGTTCGTTCTTCCCGGTAAATTTCATCCCTTTTGCTTCTATCTGCTGAATGTACTTCGGGTTAACTTCATACCTGTGCCTGTGGCGCTCCACCAGATTGCAGGTTCCATATATCTGGCTCGCGAACGAACCTTCTGTCAGGACAGCTTCAAAGTTCCCGAGGCGCATTGTTCCGCCCATGTTTTTAATGTTTTCCTGCTCAGGAAGAAGGTCTATAACCGGTTGTTCGGTCTTTGCAAACTCAGAGCTGTTCGCGTCCTTTAGTCCCACAATGTTCCTTGCGAATTCGATAACGGCAAGCTGCATGCCAAGGCAGAGACCGAGATAAGGGACATTATGTTCTCGCGCGAATTTTATCGCCAGTATCTTACCTTCTGTCCCGCGCACCCCAAAGCCTCCGGGAACAAGGATGCCGTTGTATTTTTGCAGGGTATCAATCGTATCCGGGTTTCTCTCGAACTCTTCGGCATCGATCCAATCGATCTTTATGCGGCATTTACATTCTATCCCTGCATGCTTGAGCGCCTCATTGATGCTGATATAGGAATCGCCCAGATGTGCATATTTCCCGACTACAGCAACGCGGATCTCTTTATCAATGGCAGCCATCTTTTTCATCAGTTCATCCCATTCATGCGTTTCTTCCTTTGGCGTAAGTTTGAGTTTCTCCATTAGATAATCAGACAATCCTTCCTTTTCCATGAGGGACGGAACGTAATAGATGTCCTGCGCATCATGCGCGCTCACTACCGCTCTGGCGGGAACGTCGCAGAAAAGGGCGATCTTGGATTTAGTATCATCAAGCACAGGCTCCTTGCATCGCGCAACTATCGCATCCGGCTGAAGACCCAGGCTTCGCAGTTCCTTCACAGAATGCTGCGTTGGTTTTGTCTTCTGTTCTCCCTGAGTATCAAGGGGCACAAGGGTCACATGCACGAAGGCGACATCATCTTCCTGTTCTTCGCTGTGCATCTGCCTCACTGATTCAAGGAAAGGCATGCTCTCGATATCGCCCACTGTGCCACCTATTTCTATGATGCAGATCTCTGCGCCGGTCTTTTTTGCCACTTTCCTGATGCGTTCTTTTATTTCGTTCGTGATGTGCGGGATTATCTGTACGGTCTTTCCTAGATAGTCCCCGCGGCGTTCTTTTTCAATAACGGTCTGATATACTTTTCCTGTGGTTATGTTGTGCTCGCGTGTAAGTTCGATGTCAAGAAAGCGCTCATAGTTCCCCAGGTCAAGGTCAACTTCGCCCCCGTCCTTAAGCACGAACACCTCGCCGTGCTGATACGGGCTCATTGTCCCTGCGTCGATATTAATATACGGGTCGATCTTGATAGCAGTAACATTGAATCCCTTGTTTTTCAGGATCCGTCCGATCGATGCGGCTGTTATTCCTTTTCCCAGACCGCTCATCACACCGCCGGTAACTATGATATACTTCATGCCTGCCTTTTTAGGCAAGCATCGGCAATATATTTAATGGAATGATTTAGAACTGTATGAAATTTTTATGATGATCTGATATGAAAAGTGCATAATTTTATTTATGTAAGTTATACTTTATTTTTTCATTTTTTTTTTTTTCTTTTTAAAACCAAAACTTTTATACCCGATAAATCCAAGTTTCACTATGAATTCCAGGTGGTAATATGGTTACTATTGACCCGTGCGCACGGCTGAAGATAATCCAAGATCAACTGCTTCCATCCATCATCAGCAGCGCAACTCTAGAGACAGACACCCTGGATGTCAAGGCAGCGATTGAAAAAAATCTGCCTATGTAACAGGGATAAGATAAAGGAGATTTTCCAGGAGACGAGGGGAAAGATTGAGAAGATATGGTGGGAAAAAGAGAAGAAAGAGCTTGAGGAGGAGTAGGGGGCAGGAAAAGAGCGTTCAGCTGCATAACATTTTTTACTTATTTTTCCTCGATGGGCAGAGATTTGAAACAGGGCATAGAGGACATTTCTGACCTATAGGTCTGCATATATCCTGACCGAACCTCACCAGAAGCTCATT
>JAHIHJ010000352.1 GCA_018899795.1 Methanobacteriota archaeon | reverse complement strand
GTAGTAGGCAGCCTCCTTGGAGTAATCGGAACAATACTCTGGAAAGGTTTGCCTGTCCTGAGCATAGATATGCTCACAAAGACTGCAGAAGGAGGTTACTATCTTGGAAAGGGAGGAGGCATCCTGGGCGCTATAACAGGTTCCCTGTATCTTGCGATCGGCGGAACTGTGCTTGCTTTTTTCCTGAGTATCGGTATCGCGTTCTATCTCCAGAAAGAATATTCCGGAGGTACGCGGCTTTCAAACATGACACGCCTCTCACTTGATATTCTCTGGGGTACTCCGTCTATAGTATATGGGGCATTCGGGTTTGCAGTAATGATGTATTTTCATATGAGAGCATCTCTGATCGCAGGAATAATCGTACTTGCACTGCTGGAACTCCCCATAATGACGCGGGCAATGGAAGAGGTCATAAAAACAGTTCCAAGGGAACTTAAGGAAGTATCCTACTCACTTGGCGCAACAAGGCTTGAGACTACTCTGAGAGTTGTTTCAAAACAGGCTCTGCCCGGTCTTATGACCGGGGTGTTGATAGCTTTCGGGAGAGGAATAGGGGACGCTGCATCCATAATGTTCACGGCAGGATATACAGACCGGATACCCACATCACTGTTCGATTCCACATCTTCTCTTCCTCTTGCGATCTTTTACCAGCTCGGTTCGCCCCTCCCGCAAGTCCAGCAGAAAGCTTACGCATCTGCGGTAATACTCCTGGCAATAGTCCTGGCTATCAGTATAACCACAAGATTTTTTTCAAGAAAATATACTAAATATATCATTAAATAGGTGTATGAAATGTCAGAAACCCATATTCAAATCGATAATGTGAATGCATATTACAGCGGGCATCCTGCATTAAAGAACATATCTGTCCAGATCCCGAAAAAACAGATCACTGCCATTATTGGTCCCTCTGGCTGCGGTAAATCCACATTGCTAAAATGCATGAACAGGCTTATTGACCTCACTGATGAAGTTACCTATTCAGGGAGGATCCTGATAGATAATGAAGATATCTTTGACAGGAAAACAGATATCGTGAACATCAGGAAGAAAATGGGACTGCTTGCCCAGAAACCCACTCCGCTTCCCATGTCTATCTATGAGAATATCGCATACGGGCCGAAAATCCACGGGTTAAGGAAAAAGCAAGATATTGATGCTATAGTCGAGAAATATCTGAAACTCGTTGGTCTGTGGGACGAAGTAAAAAACAGGTTGAACTCTCCGGCCTCGCAATTATCCGTGGGTCAGCAGCAGAGGCTCTGCCTTGCGCGAGGGCTGGCTGTCGAACCTGAGATAATCCTTTGCGATGAGCCCACGTCTGCTCTTGACCCTGTATCATCGCAGCATATCGAGCAGCAGCTTCTGAAACTCAAGAAAGACTATACCATCGTGATTGTTACCCATAACATTCATCAAGCTATGAGGCTGGCTGACTATGTAATTCATCTATATCTTGGGGAAATGGTCGAGCACGGACCGGCAAATGAAGTTTTCGAGAATCCAAAGGATGAGAGGACGCGGGCTTATATTGACGGGACTTTCCTTGCTGATGTGAAGATAGACAAAGTGATCGACACGAAAGGGAACCAGTGCCCCTATAATTTTGTCTATGCAAAGCAGGCGCTCCATGACCTGGAGAAGGGTAAGACTCTTAAGATAATCGTGGACGATCCCACTGCTGTGACTGAAGTGCCCAGAGGCATGGAGGCTGACGGGCATGAGGTTTTGAGCGTGAAGCAGAAGAATGAGACTGATTGGGAGATAGTAATAAAGAAGAAGGGATGATAGTTCTTAAGATCCTTTACTGGGACTGGCTCTCTTCTTTCCCATCGACCTTCTGCGCGGCAACGAATGCTTTTCGTGCATCGTCATGGCGCATTTCTATGAGGCACATTTCACCGCACTCACGAAGCATCTCTTTTGAAGGGGTCTTGCCGGCTAATTCATATGCTTCCAGACCCGGGGTTATCTGTCCATCGCCCAGGCACTCATCACCGCACTGGATGAGTTCTTCCTCCGTTGGTTCCCTGCCAGCCAGCCTGTAAGCTTCAATTCCATGCGAAAGCTCCCCGCTACAAAGACAAATCTTCCCGCATGTAACGAGTTCATCTACCGGCGGGGTTTTTCCGGCGAGTTTGTACGCATCCATGCCGGAATTAAGATTACCATTCATCAGGAACTCCCTTCCAATATTTACGAGCTTATCAGCCGGAAGAGGCGCTCCGATGAGCTTTGCTGCATCAACGGCAGAGTATATCCGTCCCTGTTCAAGATATTTATTGATATATCCGGTGATGATATCCGGTGTAAGGTCTATTCCTGCTGCTTTTGAGTCTTTTGACGCCCTGGATACCCATCCGTTCTCGAGATATTTATGGATATAGTTATTGAGTTCCTCTTTTGAGAGCGGCACACCTGCGACTTTAGATATATCTATGGCTTCCGGCATCTTCCCTTCTTCAAGGCATTTTTTGATGTATGCAATGACTTTTTCGTCTGTCATTTTCCTCAAACGATGTGGCTATACCTGCATTTACATTATTTCAATAAAATAATCAGGTATATAGTTTTTGGTGAATGGAGATTCTGTTAAGTTAAGGAGTATATGGATGTGTTCGATTGTTGGTTGAATCGATAAAAGTTATTATTCAAAAATTAAACGAAAACTCAAGTTTTTTTATCTGTAATTAGCCTGATTATCCTTTGAGGAGAAAGGCATGTAATACTAAAAATCTCTTTAATTTTTTCTGGTATTTGGGTAAACGGTGATTTGAAACCACAAAAATGATTATCAAGAGACGACAAGTAGAATGTATCTCTTGGAAACCTTTCTCTTTTCAGATAGATAGCTTCAGAAAGAATGATTCTATCTTTGGAGTCGGGCATTATACTTTTTTCTTTTAATTTATCTAATTTCTTTCTATGTTCATCCATTAGATCCCTATTTATATCTCTTGCCAATCCTTTAAATTTATTGGATACCGCATATGCTTTTGGTGGTTTTTCTCTTATATTAGCATTCAGTCTATCATACATAGGATAAACTTCGTTATCTTCAATTTCAGCTATTGTATCTTTATGTGTGCTGAGCCTATCCATAAATGAGATATTTTCAATGTACATTCTTTGAACTGCATCAAGAATTGTAGAATATTTTCTAAATTCTTCTACAGTATCAGGTCTCTTTTCAAGTTCCATAACATCAAGTAGGGCTTTTTCGAGTACTTTATTCGCTTGTTCCTCGATACTAAGTGTAGTTATGCATTTTGTTTTCGTATCAGAGGCCAGATTTAAAAGCCCTTTGGATTCTGCATATCGATCGTGTTCTATACTTCCATTTAAGTCTTTAATCGAAGCTGCTACCAAAGCAGACGTCTCAAAAAAGATAACATCGCCCAAAATATATTCCCTCAAACCTCAATTCTTGATATATATGTTGCGGCGGTTTTTCCTGGAAGCGAGTTAACCCTTATATCGATTTTATCTAAAAGGTTCAACCCTTCTGCTTTTTCTTGGAGTTCGAAGGTTTCTTTTCTTATCTTAGTTACTTCTACTCCAACCTTTTTATTGAAAATATAGTCTAATTCTTTGCCTATGCTACAAACATAAAGCAGAACATCTTGTAGCTTTTCAAGTGTTGTTGGGTTTTCTCCTCTTGCTTTTGCTTGCTCTAATTCACTTATACTTTTTTGTAGAACTAAATAGCATGTATCAGATGCAGAAAACAATTTAAGAGCGTTTATAGAATCTGGGTATCTCATTGCGGTTAGCTGAAATTTCTTTAATTCAGTTAATGCCTCCCTGCACATAGACAAGAATTCCTCTGAAATTTTTCTTTTTTCTAAGGAATCTAATACCCCAATAGAAACTTTATTAAATATATCTGTCATAATTAACCTAATCCATCTTTATATAGATGTTATAAACCGTGCCTAACATTAGCTTGCTGTAATAATGAATGTTACAATCTTATTTAAAGGTTTCTAAGAAAATCTTTATAATAATACTAAAATAAAAATAACTACTATTTGCTATTATTTCTCAGGTGTGATCCACTTATTTCACCTTGCTTTAATCATCCAATTCCTCAAATTTCGTTAAGCATGGCGAAATAATTTCGGGATTCTAAAATAGCGATTTCTTGCTTAGTACTTTATCTATGCCTAATAATTCTTTCCGCTTCTAGTTCCGCCATATTTATATTGTGTACTCTCGATAAAATAGTTGTAATATAATCTAAATAAGCTTCGACATGGTTTAAAGTCGTATTGAGTGTTCTCATTTCGTTAAGTATTTCGTCAAGTTGTTCATTTTCAGTTTTACTTACCATTTTCAGACACCTCGTTGTATAATAATCTATTAGTTATAAATATCTTGCTCTAAGGACTATCCCTTTCAGCGATTATATCTTCAAATACTCCTTAACTTAACAGAATCGTGAATGGAAGACCTAAGCGATCTTCCTGATTATCTCATCCACCATCTCGCTTGACTTCGCATGCCCCCCCATATCGTAGGTAACCTTCTTTCCCTCTGAGATCACTTTCTCAGTCGCCTCAAAGATCGCTTTTGAGTTCTGATGCTCGCCCAGGTAATCCAGAAGCCACGCCCCTGCAAGCACTGTAGCCACAGGGTTTACCTTATCCAGTCCTGTATATTTTGGCGCAGAGCCGTGGGCTGGCTCGAACATAGCATATTTATCTCCGATATTTGCCGAGTAAATAAGACCGATGCTGCCAACAAGGGCCGAGCACTCCTCGCTCAGTATATCCATGAAAAGATTTGTTGAGAGAAGGACTTTCTGGTTGAATATCTGTGGGTTCTTAATGAGCTGCTGCGCGATGTTGTCGATATGGTATTCCTCCAGTTCGATGTTAGGATAATCCTTCCTGACTTTTTCCGTCTCCTCAAGGAATGCACCGCACGTCATCTTCAGGATGTTGCTCTTATGTATCGCTACCACGGATTTCCATCCCCGCCGCACAGCTTCATCAAATGCATACCGCGCCACGTTCCTGCATGCAGGACGCGTGATCTTGCGTATCGCGATAAAAACGTCGTCGGTCAACTGTACTTCCTTCCCGAAATACAATCCTTCCGTGCCCTCTCTCACGCACACGAAATCAACGTCCCCCAGGGGTTTCTGTGTGTTCGGGAATGATCTTATCGGTCTCACGTTGGCGTACAGGTTGAACTTCTGGCGGATGGACACAGCCACGCTCCTTGGTGAGCCAGCCCCGCCCGGGGTTGTGGTCGGACCTTTAAAACCCGCGTCCGAGTTTGATAATATATCCCATGTCTCAGGTGGTATCAGCGAATCCCCCCCGTTCTTTTCCCACCATTGCGCTCCTGCTTCGCACATGATAAATTCAATTTTCGTACCTGCGGCTTCAACTACCCTGAGCATGCTTGTGACAAGCTCAGGACCTACACCGTCACCTTTTATGACTGCTGCTTTTTTACTCATGATATCTTCTCTTATGCCCCTTCTTCAACTCGAACCACTATTAAGTTTATCCAGAAACAGCTTAAATGAGATAAGAGAAAGTGCAGTGGAAATAATATCGCCCCAGTTCCCATTTTCCTGCCTTCCCATAAGCCACCGGATCGAAGGAGCAATATCCTTTTCATCAGACAGTAGCAATGCCTGTATCGCAAGATTGCTCGTTGCTGTATATGTCCAGCCTCCCGCCTCCCTTTTTGAGATGATCCAGCCTGCGCGGTCTTTTATGAAATCCTGATATTTGTCTTTATTTTGTTTTATAAGGGCTGTAATTATCAGTGATGTCGTTCCGATATGTTCCCACTTCTTCCCGTAATTATTGACCAGCCATTTGCATCCCTGTTCGTTCTTAATTCCCGTATTACCCAGCGCAATAAGGGCATAGGATGTCTCGATCTCACTTTTGCCCCAGTTATCATCATTTTGCTGTCCGATTATCCATTCAAGCTGTTCATCTGCTATTATACCGCAGCCAGAAAGTGCGATGCACGCTCTTGCAGTATCAAGAAGAGGTTTATCCGTTTCCCAGAATAAGCCTGTTTTCCGTGTGAGCAATATTCCCATAAGATGGATAGTTTTCTCGTCCCATAATGATAATGCCTGGATAGAGCGGGACAGGTCTTTTATTTCTGTTATGTCCTGGTCCTTTAACCACACGATCCCGGAATTTGCGGATACGTAAATGTCTTTTTCATCCATATTGATCATTATTGAGCTTCAGAAACTCCTGCGCCGATCTTTTTCAGGTCATTAAAGAATCCCGGATACGAGATATCGACCGATTCAACTGTATCGATGGTCGTTCCTCCTGCAACCATCCCTGCAACAGCCAGCGACATAACTATCCTGTGGTCGTCCCAGCCGTGTACCTGCGCCCCTTTTATTTTTCCGCCTTTTATGATCAGCCTGTCTTTTTCCTCTTTAATGTCAACGCCCATTTTTTTCAGTTCCACAGTCATTGCATGGAGCCTGTCGGTCTCTTTGTATCTCACATGTTCTGCGTTCTCAATGACCATCGTGCCTTTTGCTGCTGCGCCAAGCACCGCAAGCGTTGGAACAAGGTCAGGTGTCTTCCCGACATCAACAGTGATGCCTGTGAGCTCGCTCCTGCTCACCTTTACCTCTCCTTTTTTCTCATCCCATTTTATCTGCGC
>JAHIHJ010000041.1 GCA_018899795.1 Methanobacteriota archaeon | reverse complement strand
TTATTGATAGTATAGGCCAATATTAAATGAAACTACAATCTCTATAAATAATATCAATGTGTATGATATACTCATTGGGGAAGATAGTGGGTGGAAACTGAGGCAGGTAGTCTTTTCCGCTAATGGAATGGTTTATATTTTTAAATATTCATCCCAGGAGGAGTTTTATCATATGTCCGAAGAGACTTTTAACAATATAATAAATTCATTTAACATTAAATAAATATGAGAATTATCAACTTAAAACCCTCTTCAACCCATAAGGCGTTATAAAAGTAGTGATTATGCACATCGTAACCAGCATTGCATACACACTCATATCTATTAACCCGTATTTCAACCCTATTCCTGAGATCATAAGTCCCATCAGACCTCTTGCGTTCAATCCAATTCCCACAGCAAGCGCATCCTTCATATTCATGTTCGCAAGAACGCCTCCTGTGAAAGCGCCCATGCCCTTTCCCACCATTGCGAACACGATAGCGGTCAGGAGGAATATTCCCTGATGGATATTCCTGTCTGAGAAAGGATTGGCAGGGTCAAAAAGTACGGAGAGGTCAAGCAGCAGTCCCAGATATGCGAACAGGATGGGTGAGAAAAAGCTGCTTGTTATCGAAGAAACCACATTGTGAACATTGGTAAATACTCCTTCGCCAACTGTGGATTTTTTTATGATCGTTCCTGCATAAAAAATCCCGATTATGAACGTGATCTCAAGCCATCTTCCGAGAAAACCTATTAAGATACCGAACAGGAGAATTACAAAGAACTGAGATTCCCGGGTTAATTTTCTGATAAGTGATTTTATATGGTTTATAGGCAACCCATTATTCATTGCCAGTAATTTATTTATACAATATATAATGAATAAAAATAATAAAACCTTGAAAACCAGGATCGAGAAAGACCCTGCATTCAGGTTTTGCGGATTACCCTCAGCGATGGAAAGAACTATTGCAAAGAAAAACATGCTTAAGATATCATCAAGAACAGCAGAAGTTATAATTATTTTACCAACTGTGGAGTCCATTTTTCCAAGATCCATCAATATCTGAACACCCACTGGAAGCGCTGTGAGTGAGAAAACAATGGCAATAAAGAAAGTGTTCATGAGATCAAGCCCGAAGATATATCCCACGGCTAACCCTGCGGCAATTGCAAGGTTATTTCCCATTATGGCGATAAAGATCGCATGTCTTGAATACTCCCTGAAGCTTGCCAGGTTTATCTGCATTCCCCCAAGGAATAAAAGGAAGAAAATGCCAAGTTCCGCAAGGATATCGATGCCGTTCATTTCAGGGCTCATCAGTTTGAGGAGAGAAGGACCCAGCACCACGCCTGCCATCATCTCGCCTATGATCTGCGGCTGCCGTATTCGCGCGAAGATCTCACCTGATATCTTTGCGCAGACCAGTATTATAAGGATCGGAAGTATAAGTTCCATTATTATCATAATGATAAATTGATGGGATATTAACTTATCGGAGTTCTCAGACTTATTACAAAATATGATAAATTATTTAAACTTGAAGCGCATATCGACCTTCCATGAAGCTGATAGGAAAGGGAAAAGCAAAGGACATCTACCAGGCAGATAACGGAGACGTGATCTTTGAGTTCACTGACAGGGTTACAGCATTCGACGGCGCAAAGAAGGCAGAATTCCCTCACAAAGGAATGGTATGCTGCGGGCTTGCTGCCTGCTGGTTCAGGATAATTGAAAAAGAAGGCATTCCCACACATTTCAAAGAAAGAATGGGCGAAACAAAAATGAGGGTTGTAAACCTTAAGATCCTTCCAGTCGAGGTGATCTGGAGAAATTATATGGCAGGTTCACTCTGGCGTCGCTTTGAGAAAGGTGAAATAAAGCTGCCTGAGGGCACAGATGCAAGAGAAGGCGCTTTGATCCCGAACGGAATGCTTGAATTCACAACCAAGTTCGAGGCTGTGGATAGACCTGTGAGCACTAAGGAGATCCTTGACTCAAAATGGATGACTGAGAAAGAACTGAAGTACCTTTCTGAAATGACAGAGAAGATCAACGATATCATGTTCTCCCGTCTCCTTCGCAAGGACATAATACTTGCAGATTTCAAAGTCGAATTTGGAAAGACGAACGAAGGTAAAATACTGCTGGGGGATGAAGTGGGCACGCCTGACGGCTGTCGTTTCTGGGACAGGCACGCTTACATCAGGGGCGAATTCCACAGCCTTGACAAGGATGTATTCAGGAAGAACAAAGGCGATCTTTCGAAGGCTTACCTTGAGATTTATGATCGGATTACAAAAGATTATTAGTTAATACGTGTATTTTTATAATGA
>JAHIHJ010000351.1 GCA_018899795.1 Methanobacteriota archaeon | reverse complement strand
AGTGAACTACCCAACCCTAAAGGGCTTGGGCGTACCGCTGCATCGGCTCTCTATTGAAAGTCCTTGACGGTCGTTAATTCCCGTAGTTCCTACGGTACATATTGATGGTCTAATCTCTATTATATTTGCAGATACCCGATCCCGTCCCATCACAAGACCACAATTAGGACACCGATGTACCCTTACTGAAAGGTCTTTTGGTACTGGATATCCGCAAATACATTCTTGAGATGTTCCTGCCGGATTAACGAACTCCACGAATTTACCAGCGTATGCTGCTTTGTATTCCGTGAAAATCATCAACTGATACCAGCCAGCATCAGATATGGATTTAGCAAGACAATGGTTCTGAACCATGTTTCTTATCTGCAAATCTTCAAACTTGATGAGGTCATAGGTATCGACCAGCGTTCTTGATATCTTATGAGCAAAATCTTTTCTTTGATTGCGAATTTTTCTATGAACTTTCGCTACTATTATTCGTTGCTTATTCCTTTTCCCTGATCCTTTCTTTTTCCGGCTTAACCGCTTCTGTTCATGTGTTAATTTATCCTCGGATACTCTCAGGAACTTTGGCGGTTTGACCTGTTCCCCGCTGCTCAGGGTTATCAAATCGATTAAACCAACATCGATTCCTGTTCTGGTCTTGATCTCAACGGGAACAGGGTTTTCAATTTCGCATGAAAAGGCAGCATACCATTGGTCGATATCCTTTTTGACAGTACAGGTCTTGATTGTGCCTTCAATCTCTCGATGCTGGATTATCTTGATGTTTCCGATTTTCGAGAGAATAAGTTTTCCATCTTCAAGTTCAAAACCCATTTGAGGATATGTGAAACTGTTATACCTGTCCCTTCCCTGAAACCGGGGATAGCCGAAGCCGATAAAGAAATTCTTGAAACTTCGATCCACTCTTTTAATTACATCTTGAAGAACCTGAGAGAATACTTCTTTCTGATAAGAGGTTTTTGTATCTGTCAAATCAAGCATCTGATCATATTTATTTATCCAATCAGGTTTTCCCCACGGAAATACATCAAATGTTTTTTTGAGTCGATTAAGTTCTGCTTGCTTCTTTCGTTCTGCAAGTTTTTCATTATAGAGTTTTCTACAAGTTCCAAGAGTCCGGTTCAATTTAACCTCTTGATTCTTGTCGGGATAGATTCGGAACTTGCAGGACTTTTTCATTCATCCACGCCATTCTTTTTATGATAGATATTCCTGATGTTAGTGGTGTGAAAGTATTATTTCAAGGGGTACGATTCATCTGCGCCCTCGAAGGGCGCAGCGTTCTCTACCCCTTGACCCCACGATGTAAAGATCGTTTATTTTTTCCATTCAATCAACATTTTTGGCAGTCTTTACTGGATAAACAGGATATGTAGGATTGGCTCGTATCCTGTCTTTAATTTAGATTTTTTAAATTTTAGGCTTTAATTCATAAACCCATGTGCCCCAGAACATGATGGTAATGCTCAGGCGGCATGAGAGAATAGAATGCCCTTTCTACGACCTCACTTAATGAGGGATGTATGTGCATTCCTTGAGTTATTGGATCCGCCTTTTCCTCAGGAACATACATGAGATTTATTATTTCCTGAATGAGTATTGAAGCATGTGTGCCAATAATATGTGCGCCAATAATCCTGTCTGTGCTTTTTTCCAGGATCACTTTCACAAAGAAATCCTTTACATCCATCGCCTTTCCTTTTGCAGTGTCTTCATACTTTTTGAAACCTATAAGCACTTCTTCTTCTCCATACTCTTCTATGGCTTCTTTTTCCTTCAATCCCACACTGGCTATTTCAGGGTAAGAAAAAACCGCGTGTGGTACTGCGTGGTAAGACACTTTGACATTTTTCTTCAAGACGGCATTATAAAAAACCACGGTAGATTCGTAGTTCCCAACATGCTTGAAAAGATATTTGCCGTTTGCATCTCCGAACGCCCAGATATCCTTTTGTGAAGTCTCAAGATAGTCATTAACTTCGATCCATCCATGGCTATCGGTCTTTATGCCTCCCCTCTCCGGATGCAGAATATCCGTATTCGGTGCTCTTCCGGTTGCGACAAGTATTTCCTCTGCGGTCACGACGACTTCCTTGCCGCTGTCTCTTTCTTTTGCCTTGATCACTTTCTTTCCATCTCTGTCCCTTGCCACTTCAAGTACTTCCAGAGAGGTCAGGATATTCATATTCTTTGACATAACTCTTTTTGCAAGCGCAGAAACTTCAGGTTCTTCATCTGGAATGAACATGGGATTTCTTCCAATGATGGTCACACTGGAACCCATGGCTGATAGGAAATGCCCGTACTCAGCAGCAATGTAACCGCCTCCTATTATGGCTATGCTTTCCGGAAGCTCTGTCATTTTCAATATTGTATCACTTGTCAGATAACCCGTCTCTTTCAGCCCTTTAATATCAGGTATAAGCGGCTTTGAACCTGTGCAGAGGAAAAATATTTTTCCTTTGATCGTCTCATTACCGACCTTCATTGTATATGGGGAAACAAATTCCGCGACATCATTATAATAGTCAAAATCAGGATTGTTTGAGAGCCCTTTTCGTATCATGCTGATATCCTGGGAGATCTTTGTATCCATTCTTTTCATTATACTTTTGAAATCAATGTTCCTTATTTGAACATCGATGCCGAACTTCCCAGCTGTCTCAATTGTTCGCAAAAGCTCTGCCGGATATAGAAGAAGTTTGGAAGGAATGCATCCTCTTGTGAGGCATATCCCGCCCGGATCATCTTTATCAATCACTGCGATCTTAAAGTCAGGAAATCTCTCTTTAATTGAGGAAACATAGTTCATTCCTGAGCCGGTGCCTATCACTATCAGATCATATTCTTTCATTCAATTACTCCCTTCAATTATGGATAGTAACTGTTCACATATATGCTTTTTCTACTGAATGCTTTTATTAACTTTCACTATTATAGTTCAGAACTGAATGTTTTGAACTTATCTTTGCATAATATGATTAAAGAAATAAAAGTTAAAACCGCCCTGTCCCCTTCGCAGCTTCCGGGGCTGGATCATGCCCTGAATCCGTACAGGGGTTGCGCTCACGCCTGCGTTTACTGTTATGCGCCATCAGTCATCCACTGGGATAAAGGAAAATGGGGTGAGCTTGTGGAGGTAAAAATAAATCTTCCGCGCATATTGTCAAAAGAACTGAGGGCAAAGAAAAAAGGCGTTGTTGGGCTCGGAACTGTTACAGACCCGTACCAGCCTGCGGAGAAAAAATATGAGCTGACCCGGCGCTGTCTTGAGCTGCTGCTCATGCATGATCTCCCGGTTTGCATCCAGACGAAATCCTCTCTTGTGCTGCGCGATATTGACCTGCTGAAAGGTTTCTCAAATATCGAAGTTGGCATAACGCTCACCGCGCTTGATGACAGGGTGAGGGAGAAAATGGAACCCGGCGCCTCAAGTGTTGATGAGAGGCTGCGCGCGCTTGCCGAGCTTCGCACAAACGGGATCAAAACATGGGTCTTCCTGGGTCCAATAATACCTCATATTACCGATGTCGATGCGCTGCTGGATGCTATCGCTGAGGTGAAGCCCGATTATGTGCTTGTGGAGAGGCTCAGGTTGAAGGAAGGTGTATGGGAAAGTGTCAGTGGATTTATTCAGGATTTCAAGCCTGAACTGGTCAATGAGTACGAGAGGATCTTTCAGGGATGCGGGGAGTACTACGGGGAGGTTTTCGAGAAGGTTATAAGCATTTGTGAGAAGAAAGGATTGAAGTGTGAGATCAACAGGCTTGGAGTTTGAGATGCCTAAAAAATTAAGTGAAGAAATAGTGGATAAGGTAAGAAAAGTACGGTCTAAAGTATATAGGCGCAATCTTCATTAATACCCAGAACAATCAAATTACTATGACAGTTCTAAAAGGATACCGGGAATTCTTTGACAGAGCTGACGACCCGGCACTTCTATCATCAAAAGAAAAAGATGGCATGTTCTTCATTTTCCGCTCTCTTGAGGCATGGAAAGAAGAAAAATCCAGGGACGAGGATATCCCTGCAGAGGAACTCGTCCGTGAAGAATACAAGAAGAACAGGTTCCTTGCACATCCATAATGTTTTTTTCAGTCAATTTTATATATTAACAGATACATAACATTCTGATAGATACGATGGGTAAAGTTAAAACTGCAATACCAGGACTTGATGAACTGATAGAAGGAGGATACGTAGAGAACGACGTTATTCTGGTAACCGGAGGTCCCGGCGCTGGCAAGACCACTTTTGGCATACAATATCTTGTTGGAGGAGCCATGGACTATAACGAGCCCGGTGTGCTTGTGGTCATGGACGAGACTCCGGCAAGGATGATACGTGACTCATGGAGGTTCGGCTGGGACATTGAGAAGCTTGTGGCGCAGAAAAAAATGAAAATAATTTACGCCAATCCCTTCAAATACACAAAAATCTTTAAACCCCTGGAAGACAGACCGATAAACGTGATCACAGCGAACAAGAATGTCGGCGAGATATTAATGCAGATACAGACCGAAGTAACTGCGATAAAGGCAAAAAGGATATTCATCGATTCCATAACATCGCTCAAATTGTCTGCCGAACCGGTTGAAGCAAGAAACATTGTGTCAGAGTTCGTAAAGAACCTTGAATATCTTGACTGCACAACGCTCATGACAAGCGAGATATACGGGAGGCAGTCCTTCAGCGTGGAGGAATATCTTTCTTCAGGCGTTGTCAGGCTGCATGTGTTCAGGGTTGGGGGAAGCCGGGTGAGGGCAATAGAAATATTAAAGATGCGAGGCGTCAAGCATGATGACACTTTGCATCCCTACGAGATAAAGGAAAAAGGCATAATCGTCCATCCAACCGAAATCGTGATGATCGACGAGATAAGCCTTTTTGAGACCAGGGACGCAAAATAAGACCTGGGATCGATATGGCACTTAATTACGATGAGATAGTCGGAAAATTCGACAAATATATATTTAATACTTACACCCGCCAGCCCATAGCAATAAAAAAAGCTTGCGGCGCTGTGGTAACGGATGTGAACGGGAAAGAGTATATCGACTGTGTGGCAGGGATAGCAGTAAATAACGTGGGACACTGCCATCCTGCAGTCGTGGAAGCGATTAAAAGGCAGGCAGAGGAATTGATACATGTATCGAACCTCTATTATACCGAGCAGCAGGCGCTACTTGCAGAGGAGCTTGTAAACCTTACCGGGATGGGCCGGGTTTTTTTCTGCAATTCTGGCGCCGAAGCTGTGGAAGGCGCACTGAAACTTGCGCGGAAAGCCACAGGTAAAAAGGAATTTATCGCAGCAGAACATGCATTCCACGGGAGGACTCGCGGGGCGCTCTCGGTGACGCACAAGGAAAAATACCGCAAACCATTTGAGCCGCTGGCTCCGGCGGTTTTCGTCCCTTACAATGATGCGGACGCCATCAGGGGAGCCATAACCGAAGATACGGCGGGCGTCATACTTGAAGCTGTACAGGGAGAGGCTGGTGTGATAATACCAACTGATGAGTATCTCAGCGAAGTCCGGGAAATATGCGATGAGACCGGCACGTTAATGATACTTGACGAGGTGCAGACAGGCTTTGGCAGGACAGGAAAATGGTTCGCCAGGGAGCACTCGGGCATCAAACCCGACATTATGACGTTGGCAAAAGCAATGGGCGGAGGCTTCCCCATGGGCGCAATGCTTGCGCGGGAAGATGTTGCATCTAATTTCGGGCGCGGAGACCATGCCTCCACCTTTGGCGGAAATGCACTTTCATGCGCTGCAGCTCTGGCAAATATAGAAGTGATCAGGAAAGAAAAACTCGTTGCAAAGTCGAACGAACTTGGCGCATATCTCATGAAAAAGCTAAAAGGGCTGAACAAAGATTATGTAAAAGAGATACGCGGCAAGGGACTTATGGTGGGAATGGAACTCTCCATAAAATGCGAAGATCTGGTCGGCAGGGCAAGGGAACGCGGCGTGCTCCTTAACTGCACTTCGGATTCTGTTCTGCGTTTCGTTCCGCCCCTCACAATAACCAGGGAACAACTTGATAAGGCAGTCGGGGCGCTTGATGAGATCTGAAAAACTGGTCAGGGACTCAGTAAGAGATATAAAAGAGTACGTCCCGGGGAAGTCCATTGAAGAGATAGCTCGGAAGTATGCTCTTGATCCGGAAAAGATAATAAAACTGGGCTCGAACGAGAATCCGCTTGGAGCTTCGCTGCTTGCGGTCGAAGCCATCAGGGAAAAAGCCAGGAAAGTCCATTTATATCCGCCTTCGGATGCTCTTGAATTAAGAAGCGGGCTCTCTGAATACACAGGTTATCCTGTGAACAACATAGTAGTATCCGGGAACGGCATGGACGGCATCCTTGATACGATGATGAGGCTTTTCATGTCGCAGGGTGCGGAAACAGTGATCCCGATACCAACGTTCTCCTATTACGAGATAGCAACACTTGCCAATGGCGGGAAACCTGTGTTCGTAAAAAGGGACAGGGATTTTGAGATCAGCTATAAGGATATTCTCGCAAAAGTAAACAGCAATACGAAGATGATATTCCTGTGTTCACCAAACAACCCTTCAGGCAACCTCATCAGGGAAGAAGAGGTCAGGAAGATACTTGATAGAACAGACGCTATCGTGTTCATCGATGAGGCTTATGTGGAATTTGCAGAGGATGGTCTTTCAAGTCTTTCGGGTCTGGTTAAAGAACATGAGAACCTGGTTGTAGGACGAACATTCTCAAAAGCCTTCGGTCTTGCAGGGATGCGACTTGGCTTCGCCATAGTTCCGGACTGGCTCTCAAGGGAATACATGAAGGTCATGACGCCATTCTCAGTGGATGTCCTGTCGATCGCAGGCGGCATTGCAGCGCTTGGCGATGCGAAGTATATCAGGAAAAGCATCGAGACCGTGAAAAATGGTCGCGCACAGCTTACTAAGGGACTTGAGCCACTTTGCAAAGTGTATCCTTCCGAAGCGAATTTCATTATGATAGATGTGGCTCCCCGTTCAGCAGCAGAGGTGTGTGAAAAACTGCTGAGAATGGGCATAATAGTCCGTGACTGCACATCCTTCAGGGGCGCAGGCGAATCACTTATAAGGATAAGCGTCGGTACACAGAAGCAGAACAGAAAGGTAATAGCAGCAATGGAAATGATATTATGACAGGTATGATAATCGCTCTCACAGGCACGCCGGGTACAGGAAAGACAACTGTATGCGAGTTTATGAAAGAACATTCTCAGTACAGGGAAAAGTTCCGTATTATCGATCTTCACAAGCTCATTCTGGATGAGAAGATATATACAGGAAGGGATGAGAGCCGGGATACCTATATTGCCGACATGGAGCGCCTTAAGAAAAGGGTTGCTGAGGTGATCGGGCAGACGCCGGAAGGGATGGATACCATCCTGGAAGGGCACATTTCACATTACCTCCCCGCAGATGTTATCATCGTGCTGCGGGCATCGCCCGTTGCTCTCAGGAAGCGCCTCGGGAAACGGAGAGAATATTCTTATGGGAAGATCAAAGAGAACTCTGACGCTGAGGCGCTGGACGTTATCCTTGTGGAATCCGTGGAAACGAGCGACAGGGTTTTTGAGATCAACACCACTGACATGAACCTGATATCTGTGGTAAAATCGGTCATTGAGATAATAGATTCAATAAAAAAAGGGAAAGTCCCTGAAGAATATCTGCCGGGTAAGATGAACTGGATAGACCAGGTAGAACTCTGATCACCAGGTTTCCCTGTGGACGACTTTGTTCAATTCCATCACAGCAAAATCATCAAATGCACCGACCCAGCATGAATTGATCCCCATGGATTGCGCCGCAATAAGTAATGTCGTTACGCTTGCTGTGGCGTCCTGTATCGCGTAGAATTCCCCGCGCGACTCGTATTTGCGGGAGGCACACTCTATGTTCGCCACGAACACTATTACAACCGGAGCCTGTTCGATGAACGACTGGTTAAGGGATGCTGCTGTTAGTTTCTGTTTGATGGTCTTTTCTGTAACGACCACAAAATCTCGCGACTGAAGGTTGCCTGCTGAGGGTGCCAACTGGGCAAGGCTCAATAATTCATCGATCAAATCCGTCCCCAGAGGAGTTTCTTTAAATCTCCTGATAGACCGCCTCTCTTTGATAGCGTCCATACAATCCTTACACTTATCCTTTTGCATACACACCTCTTATTATTCATTTGATGCAACAATTTGATCTAAGATCATGCGAGCCTTGTCTGCTGGTATTTCGCTTTTAGCCCATCAAGGTCTATCAGATCGTTCAGCATATTTATCAGGATCTCTATCCCCTTTCTTTGTGTCTGGCTGTTATCGCCGCTTAACTCAAATGCCGGGTCATCATGAGGTATTTTTATGCGCGTTACCGCAGCCCTGTGTTCCTTAAGGCGTGAATCCTTTGATTCTTTCACGATCTTTGTTTTTTGCGCTTCAATTCCAAGAAGTTCAAGTTCATACCTGAAACACGGGCGCATGAACAGGGAAGTGAGGATAAAGACCGCGACTTCCTGCCGCTCTGATTGATCTATATCTTTCAGGTGCTCTTTCAGGATACTGTATATATCACGGTTCAACTTGTTCTTTAAAACATATACTTTTGAGGGGGGTATATCCATCTCCTCAAGCTGCCCCATATCAGATAGAGCGCGAAGATACCCGGTAAGGATCAGCCTGTGCTGGTCGTACCCGCTCTTCTTTAATTCCCGCGCGAGCCGACTTATGGACATCTGCTGGCTCGCCAGTATTTCTGTAAGAATGTTATAAAATTGGGACATCCTATACTTAATTTGGTAACAAACCGGATAAATGCTTTGGTGGGGGTGAGTCTTTATTATATCCTGTCTATATTATTACTAATAATGGAACAGGGTGAACTTCAGAACTTTAAAAAAATAATGATTCCGCTGGATGGTTCGAAACTATCCGAAGGAGCATTAAAATACGGAGTGAGCATCGCAGATAAATTCAATGCTGAAATAATCCTTGTTTCAGTATTTTCATCAAAAAACCCGGACAATATCTTCAAACAGAGGATCAGGGAAACTGATCCGGAACTTGCTCATGAAATTGAAAAGATGCACATAATGGATCTTATGGAAAGTTATCACAAAGTCGTTAAGAAGGCTGTCACCGGTCATAAGGTAAAGGTTAGAAGCCTGCTCAGGGATGGTCAACTTTCGGCTAAATCTGTGGTCAGTATCCTGCTTGACGTTTTTGAAAAGGAAAAGGTGGACTTTATTGTCCTGTCATCGAATGGAAAATCCGGATTTAGTAAATTGAAGCTCGGAAGCGTTACCGAAGAGCTTTTAAAAAAAACCAGCATACCAGTTCTCTGTGTTAAAGAATGACCGAAACAGATATTATTTTTGCGCATGTGCTTGATCGTTATATCGAGATAAGATATGGGAATGCGGTGTCTTCTATCAGGTTCAGCAGTTCCGGAAATAAACCGGTTCAGAAGAGGAAACAAGAAAAATAAAATACGGGACAACGATCACATATTCCGAACTCGCGCGAAGGATCGGGAGCAGGGCTGTAAGGGCTGTGGGCAGCGCGCTTGCCCGCAATCCTGTGCCGATTATCATCCCATGCCACAGGGTCGTGGCTAAGAACGGTATCGGGGGCTTCTCATGTGGCGTGGATATGAAAATTAAACTGATAGAGCTTGAACTGAAGTATCTGAGACTTTTTAATTTATTCTGAAAAAGGAATCGTTGTAAAGTTGGTCAACCACAGAGTCGGCTATGAACGCGGTTTATAGATAACAATGAAAAACAGCAACGGGATTGACATTAACAACGAACTAATACTAACTCGTACGAACTCCGGCAGCGTGAGTTCGTGTGGAGTTCGTACGAGTTCGTTGTTTGGTCCTTCCTTTTTCATATCAGGGCACAGAGTTCACAGAGATGGGTTGTTTTTTCTCTGTGTTCTACCTATGGCGCCGGGGCGCGGTCGGGGGCGCCTGAGTTGCCCAGCTCATGTCCCTCTGCGATAAGCTTGAAGCCGGACTCATGCGCTCGCAGGCGGACAGCGAGAGGTTGATTCGGGCGGTTGTGGGGAGGATGCTGGCGGGTGGAGATAGCGGTGGGGAGCACGGCGCTGAATAAATCTAAACGATTTTAAAATCTCATGATTATTCATAGACAAAGCCTTTATATGATTGAGTTTGATAATATTAACGGAGAAAAAGGAAGATAAGATGTTAAAGTTAAGACAATATGAAAAGGAACTGATAAAAGTTGTCGATAAGCTGCCGGAAGACAAAGTCATTGAACTAATTGATTTCGCAAAATTTCTTAAGAGTCAACATTCCGGTACATCTAAATCACAAATCGACAAAAGTTCACTTCTTTTGCAGCAAAGATCATTAGGCAAAATATGGGACTCACCAGAAGAAGATATTTATGATTTATGATCGGGGAGATGTTGTAATATTACCTTTCCCATTCATTACCAGTGATGGAGTTCAACAAAAAGCAAGACCTGCTCTTATTGTTTCAGATCACAGTATTGAAAGAAGATTTGATGATGTTATTCTTGCCGGAATAACTTCCCAGAGAATCGATGATATTAATCAGACTGAATTTATCATAGAAGATGGGACTGATGAATTCATTCGATCAGGTCTTGCTAAAACCTCAGTGGTTAGATGTGAATATCTAATGACTGTTCCGGAAGTAATAATTGCACGAAAATTGGGGAAATTATCTGGCAAAGAAATGCATAAAATCGATAAAATCCTGAAATTGAGTCTTGGTTTGCAACAAAAATCTGCATAAGTATAATCTATTCAAAGAAGGTAAATGAACATATGAAAACTGCAAAACAAGAAGTTGAAGAGATTCTCGCCCATTTACCAGAAGACTGTACACTGGAAGATATTCAGTATCATCTATATGTTTTACAAAAAATCGAACGCGGTTTGGCTGATGCCAGAAATGGTCGAGTCTATTCACATGAGGAAATTGAAACCCGTATGTCAAAATGGCTCGGAAAAGATTTTTTGGTCGAACTGCTTGAGTCTCCAGCTCATGTTGATATCGTGAGAATTAAGGAATTAAATCTAAATGAGCTTGAGGAAGAGCTTTGGACAACCAAAAAAAATAGTAGTTGATTCGGGCGGTTGTGGGGAGGATGCTGGCGGGATAGTGGGAAAAGTATTTAAATATGATGACTATTTATACTTGATTGCAAGGATAATAATGATACAGAATCAAAAAACCAATATTAAACCTGAAGTATTAAAAAACAAGAATATCGAGAAAGAGTTCGAGTTGAAAGCAATAAATCGTATTCTTGACCGCAGGTATGAAGTGTTAATAGAGTTAAGTTAATCTATCTGGTATGTGTCTTGACAAATTTCAAGCATAGTAAAAATACACTGTTCTCTGCCTGATTATCCTCTTCTCTTAAGACTTTTGTGGACATTTCTTCATAGGTTTTGTAAACTCTCAATCTACCTTCATATAGTTCTTTTCTAAAATTAAAGGCTTCCACAGGCGTGTAATCGAAATTTTGATTATTATTTTCCAGAAACATTTCTATTGCAGTCAATGCCGTTCTATGGTTTGCATCGGGGAAAGCCTGAAGGAGTATTATATTCTTTAAATAATACGCAGCCATCCCGGGGATATCTCGGTTTTTTGGTGTATATTCGATCAGTTTTTTGAGTTCATGCATCTTGATCGGATAATCTTCAGTTCCAGAATATTCTATCCGGGGATCTTTTGATGCGCGGATTTTTATTTGTTCATTGATATCCAGCAATATTTTCAATGTAAGAAAATTTATCTGACTCAATATTCTCCACCAGCCTGAATAAGGCGATACATGGTAATAATCTTAATCCGCATCGTCGCCAGGGTTTACCATCTCATGTCCCTCTGCGATGAGCTTGAAGCAGGACTCATGCGCTCGCAGGAGGACAGCGAGAGGTTGATAGAGGCGGTTGTGGGGAGGATGCTGGCGGAGGAATAAACTATGGAACACGGATT
>JAHIHJ010000350.1 GCA_018899795.1 Methanobacteriota archaeon | reverse complement strand
AGGCAGACCTTCCCACTTCGCCAGCCCCTCCTAAAAATCGTATGTTTATGTTATCGCCTCATTTTCACTTATTCACGCATGAGTTTATTAATTTTTATGCAACTTATTAAATGGCAGAACAATTTCAAAACCCTTATAAATAAACCAAGTTATTCTCACCATGTGATCAAAATATGGTCGTTAAAGTAGGTTTTATAAAACTAGGAAATCTGGGAACCTCACAGGTAATAGACCTATTACTTGATGAGATTGCAGCGAGAGAGGGAATTGCAGTGCGCGTGTTCGGGACAGGCGCAAAGATGGGAAAAGACGAAGCTGCGGAAACGGTATCGTTCAAGAACTGGAAACCCGACTTCGTGGTCATGATAAGCCCCAACTCAATGGCACCGGGACCAACAGCGATGCGAGATGCCTGGAAGGACACGCCATCGATAGTGGTATCTGACGGTCCGACAAAAAAAGAGGACAGGGAGAAGCTGGAGCAGGCTGGATTCGGCTACATTATTCTGCCGGTTGATCCTCTTATCGGAGCCAAGAGAGAATTCCTTGACAGCGTTGAGATGTCAATCTTCAATACCGATGCATTAAAGGTATTGTCAGTATGCGGCGCAATAAGGCTGTTACAGACCGAGATAGATAAGGTCATAGACCAGGTTGCAGCAGGCACAAAACCCCTTGCTCTTCCAAAGATACTCGGAAAGCCTGAGAAATGCGTGGAGAGCGCAGGATTCACCAATCCTTATGCAAAGGCAAAGGCTCTTGCAGCACTTCACATCGCGACAAAGGTTGCAGAGATCGACTTCCCTGCCTGCTTTGTGCTGAAAGAGGTTGACCAGGTCGCCACAGCTGCGGCTGCGGGACATGAAGCCATGCGCGCGGCGGCAAGACTTGCGGATGAGGCGCGTGAATTGGAGAAAGCGAATGATTCGGTCCTCAGGAAACCCCATGCAAAAGATGGAAGACTGCTGACCAAGACAAAATTGCTGGAAAAACCCCAGTAAGTTTTTTTTTAAAGGAAGTTATTTTTACTTCCTTTCTGTTTTTTTTAAACGTATAGGAAACTATAAACGCATATCCCCATCCATTAGTTGCCGATTCATTTTTTTCGTTTCAGGTATTCTACTACAATCTCTTTTTGTAGTTCTGGTGTTCTGCTGTCCATAAGAAAAACAAGGAAATTGTTCTTAGTTGCTTCGGTAATCAAATCCATAAATGCAATGATAGCTTTTTTAGAAAAAGCATTGTTTGAAAAAAAAGAATTCAATTCGGGGTCAGTAGATAGGTTATGACAGTAGCCCTGTATGTTTTCTGAGGTCAATCCAAGAGTGGAGTGGTGAGAGTATGGCTTACCAGAAACAAGAACTTCAGAGAAGTTAGTATAAAGCATCATTTTTACAAGACCATCTTTTATATCTGCAATACTTGGTATGGGGGCACCAGAGCTATGTTTTTTCTCCATCAGGAAGAGTTCTTTTCCATAAAGCAAAACCTCATCAATGGTGAAATAATAGAATCCTCCGAGATAATTTTTAATTGTTATGGTAGCCTTATCTTCTATTACGCTTTCTTTTGGTTGGGTTGTTTGATACTCTCGATTCTGCGCAGAAACTGCGAGGTCTCTTGAATTGCTTTGGAATTTAGCAACACTCTCACGAATAACCTTAACCCGGTCAGAAACACCTTTTTCTCCATGCAATACAACACCCGTATTCTTTGAAATATTTTGGTAATGAAGCTTGCTTAATTCTGCAACATTTAGAAGGTTCTTGTTCAATTCGTTTAGATTCCAGTGAAGTGCGTCAAGCTTATACTGTGAAAGCTCATCAAGGCGGTCTTTGAGGTAATCGTAGTCGAATTCTTGATCGGTAATCTTATGAGAGTAGGTGGAATTCTTTTTAGCGTTTTTGTAATAGCCAAGAATAACATATACTCCGAGCAAACTCATGAGAGAAACAGTATCCCACTGAATGAAATCCCTGTCGCCATCTTTGCCTTCATCCTTGAGAAATGGAATTATCGTAATACGTGTGCGTGTATTCATTGTGTCGTAAACACGGGCGTAAGGATAGCTACGGGTGCGTTTTGGGGAAACCCAATGGCTTATTGCAAAAGTATTGTTTTTGTAGGAAAGAAGAAAAGCTGCTTTAGAGAAGGTAACGCCTGAGAGGAGATCATCGATGCCGAAATTTTTAAGTTGTTGGCAAAGGTTAGATTCATATTTTAGATTTTCAATTTTTGCATCAATTTTCAAACTATTACCTCGCATATTGACAAAGCGTTTGTTGAGCCAGCTCGGAATTAATTCGCTCAACAGCATAGTCAATATATTCACCCTGGATTTCAATCCCAATGTGCTTCCTCCCAGCTCTTTCGGCAGCTAAATTTGTCTGTCCGCTTCCAGCAAAAATATCTATTACAATATCGTTTTTATAAGAATAAAGTTGGATAACACGGTCAGCAAGTTCAACTGGAAACGGGCAAGGGTGAATATTTTCTTGTGGGGCAACAGGACGAATTTTCCAAACATTTTTACTCTTCTCACCTTGATAGTCTGACAAATCGATGCGGTTGTTTTCTTTCTCTTTCGAAGTGCGAAACCAATAAATATTATCTTTATTTTTCTCGGCGGGTTTTTGGAAAACAAGAACATACTCCGCAACAAGGCTTGGATAGTAATAACCTGGAAAAGGATGTTGTAAAAGAACGCCAGACCTGCGATCACGTGCTACTGTTTTTTCCCAAATAATATCTTCTTTGAACTTCCAACCGATCTCTTCCATCCAAGAAACAAAGTGAAAAGGAAGGGGGGTTCGTTCACCATTCCATAGAACGGGGGAAATGTTCACAACATTAAACCCCCCGGGGCGAACAACTCTGAGTAATTCCCGAAATCTATCAACCAAGAATTCCTTGTATTCATCGTAAGAAATATCTTTTCGCTCCCATCGTTCTTTTTTGCCATTGATCTTTTCTACATGCTCTTCGTAGTTTATTGCGTTTAAATAGGGTGGTGAAGTGAACGCTAAAACTATTTCATTCTCAGACAAGGTTTTGAGAACTTCTAAACAGTCGCCTTGAATAATTTTTCCATTTCCGATACGAAATTCCCTAAACATTTACTTACCTACTTTAATATCATGTATAGTAAATCAACTTATCTATTTAAGCACTGATAATGTACTATGGCGTCAATAAACCGTTGGATTGCATCTCTAAATTCCCCAACCATTTTTCAATCTGATCGCTTCTCGACAGGGATTTCCACACCTTAATTTGGGTTACATCCTTATTTAAAAAGTTTATTCAGATTTTAAAGCGTTACATTTTAATTTGTTCAGGCGTGAAACCCTTCTTGATAAGGACATCCTTCATCCTGCTCTTATGGTTTCCCTGAAGTTCTATAACATTATCCTTTATCGTTCCACCGCATGCGAATTTTGACTTCAGGTAACTAGTCAATTCCTGCAGGTTGATCTCACCCGGGTTTAGTCCCTCTATCACGGTGACTTCTTTTTTATATTTTCTCGTATCCACTTTGATCACGATTCGCTGCTGTTCCTTTGCCACTTCTTCGCAAATGCAAAGCTCACTGGGCAATCCACATACGGTGCACATTTCTGAACTCATTTGTTAGGTTAATCCTCCAATCTTATATTACTCAAGAGTATTATATAGCTTCTTAATGCTTCAGAGATTAAGATATAATAGTTTAGAGATAGCGAAAAATATCGAGATATGCAGGACGCTGACGAGCCAGATGATCGGTTTGATGTTTCGCAGTCATATACCGGCCGATTACGCAATGATATTCGTGATGAAAAAACCGGCATCAATAGGCATACACATGCTCTTCATGCGCTTTCCCATCGACGTTATTTTTTTAAATGAGGAGAAAATAATTGTCGCAATGGCACACCTGAAACCGTGGACAGGGCATAAATCAATGAAGAATATAAAATATATAATTGAAACCAACCCGGGCGCGATAGAGAGATATGAACTTTCAATTGGCGGGCAGATGGAATTTGAGGATATTTGAAGAGGATAATATGACTTTATCAGGTGAATTGACGGGAAATGTCGTGATCACGGGAAAGCAGGGTCTCGGGGAATTACATGGCACAAGTTTTTATGGTCGCCCGAAGGGTGAAACACTTGAGCTTTCTCTTACTGAGAGCGCATATCTCATTTATATTAAAAAGATCACGGTGAAATGTGCCGAAGAAGAACTTGATTTTGAAAGGTTCTTTATACGGGCATCGAACATTATCAAAAATTTCGAGCTTTTCTATATAGTTTATAAAGACCTCAGGGAGCGCGGATATTATATCCAGCCTTCAGATATAGGTTTCAGGGTATATCCCCGCGGCGGACATCCTGGAAAGGGTCCTGCTGAATTTCTGGTGTTCGTGACTTCTGAGAGGATCCCGCTTCTACTTTCTGGTCTGAAAAAACATCTTGATAATTCTGATAATAAAAAGAAGCGTCTGATCCTTGCAATAGTGGATGAAGAAAGCGATATTACCCACTATGAAGTCAGAAAGCTCATCCCGTCAGGCAGCTCTGTTCAAAAACCGAAAAAGCTGCATTCGGTTGTCACCCTTCTTGAAGACAGGTGTATGGTCTGGCATCCTGAAGAATCAAAAATGCTTCATAAAGAGGGTTTTTTCGGTAAACCCATAGATGAAGGTCATCTGCAGCTATCGCTAGTAGAATCCTGTTATCTTATGAACAGCGGGGTCATGGAGATCGAAAAGCGGGACCATGAAAAGCTGGATTTTGCTGAGTTTTCTGATATTGCGACAAGGATCGAATCGGATTTCATGTTAAAATACAAAGTATATGAAAAATTGCGTTACTCAGGTCTTGTCCCCAAGACAGGATTCAAGTTCGGGACGCACTTTCGTGTCTATAAAAGCTTTGATTCCATCTCACATTCAGATTATCTTGTTCATGCCATTTCGCATGACCACATTTTTTCACTACAGCAGGTTTCCCGCGCAGTGCGGCTTGCCAACAGCGTAAAAAAAGAAATGATATATGCAGTTGTTAGCGACAGTATAGAATTTATTATATTAGGAAGAGTGCGGTTGTAGTGATGAACCCTCATCAAAACAGCCAGCATCGACACTTCATTTTTACTGTTCTTCTTTCTGTTTGCGTTTGACCGCTTTCTCAAGTTTTTTTGCCCACATATCCTCGACCTGTGTATACTCACAATCAAGGAAATGCGCCACTGCTTTTGCGAGGGCATCCTTGGTGCTTATCTCGCCTGTCTTTTCTTTCAGTGCTTCGATATCGTCAACTGTAAGAACTGTCTGTGCATGCATTATTTTAGCCATTTTCTACCTCCTACGTAAACAAAGTGACGCCGCAAAGTTACGGCCCCACTTTCTTATACATCTCATCATCATAGGATAGTATTTAAACATTACGCAAAAGAGCTCTAAAAAATAAATTTATGTAGATCTTTTTTTCTGTATCAGGAACGTGATGAGCAGTGCAAAACCAAGAACGTATGCTTCAAACCCGGGAGATTTTTCAGTGGCTTTTGGCATCTCCTCTGCTGTAGTGCCCGTAAGGCTGTTTTCCGCCTTCAGAAGATCATCGTTCGAAAATCCTGCATATTGCAGAGCCACTGGATAATTCTTTCCACCGAAAGAAGCAAATGCTTTGCTATTATTTTCGTTGCCGTTTGCAAGATATGTCTCAGCTTCCATGACCGTTTTGCCTAGGTTTTTCGCTTCTCTTATACTTTCTTTTAATTGCCTTGCCATGTCGTCATTAGCAACTATTTTAGCCAGTACATCTGAGTATGTTGCTTTTATGCTTATGGTATCGCCAATGTGCAATTTTTCGGGTGTCCACGTGGGTACCATGCGACCATACTGGAACATTTTCTTGAATGGTTCTGGCTGGACTGAAATTAGCTCGTATGATTTCGGAAGAAAGACCTGCGCTCTTATATCGGGATCAGCAGGGGGGGATGTTTTGACGTCTTTCCCGGAAATTATTGCCATAGGCGCATTAACCGGGACTGAAAGAGAATAACCAGTATTATCTTTCGTCGCTATTTTTTCAGATTTATAGCCTATGCGACCGCTCCACCTTTTCCCTGCTTCTACAGGTTTATCGAAAGTCACGATGATGCTGGCGCCACCTGTAACTGTTTCTTGTTTCACAGCAGGCGTATTGAATTTCATATCCCCGTTGTCACTGATAGTTGTTCCAGTACTCTGTTCCGTATCGATAGTGACGCTGAATGGGACAGTGAATGAAAAACCTTCAAGAGCCGATGGACCTGGATTCTGCAGTTCAGCCTGTATTATGACTTCAACAACACCATTTTCATCGAGCGTAACGTTCAGCACCCATCTGCTAAGGGAAACGTCTCCTGCCGATGCCGGATAGGCGGTCAGCATCAGTATTAGAAAATATACCATTAACTTCTTCGTCATCATTTTATCACAGTGGATATACAACATTCATAATTAATATCTTTTGCGCTGGGTAATCATTAAGTAGTTTCCACCCAATAAAAACAGATATGTTTCCCATCACACGCATGCGACGGCTTCGCAGGGATAAGTTCCGTCCACTTGTCCGTCAGACTGAACTGGACGTAAATGACCTTATATGCCCCATCTTTGTGGATGAGACTATAAAAAAACCGGTTGAGATAAGCTCAATGCCAGGATACTTTAATATACCCCCCGATATGGTCGCTGACGAGGCAAAGGGCATAGCCGACCTTGGCATCCCCGCAGTTATCCTTTTCGGAATACCGCATGAGAAGGACGAAACAGGCACTCACGCATACGGCGATAGAGATGTCATCCAGGAAGCTGTGCGCGCCATTAAGAGCGATTGCGAAAAAGAGATCATTGTCATTACCGACCTTTGCCTGTGCGAGTACACATCCCATGGTCACTGCGGTATGGTGGATAATGACACGCATGAGATCCTTAACGACCCCACGCGTGACATACTTGGAAAAACAGCGGTGAGCCATGCCCGCGCCGGGGCGGACATCGTTGCGCCATCGGGTATGATGGACGGCATGGTCAAAGCCATACGATGCGCGCTTGATGATAACGATTTCCTTAACACACCCATAATGTCCTATGCCGCAAAGTATTCTTCAGGATTCTATGGTCCTTTCAGGGAGGCTGCCAAATCAGGATTCTCATTCGGTGACAGGGCTTCTTACCAGATGGACCCCGGAAACTCGGATGAGGCGATGCGCGAGGTGGCACTGGATATCGATGAAGGGGCTGACATCATCATGGTGAAACCCGCCATGCCATACCTTGATATCATCTATCGCGTGAAAAAGCAGTTCAAGATGCCTACGGCTGCGTATCAGGTGAGCGGAGAGTACTCCATGATTAAAGCGGCAGCGCAAAACGGATGGCTAGATGAGAAAAGAGTTATGTACGAATCGCTTTTATCCATCAAACGCGCAGGTGCGGACATGATACTAACTTATTTCGCCAAAGACATGGCGAAAATACTTAACAAATAATGCCAGGCTATAATACACACAGGCGGTTTAATTACGCTGTGTTTCTAATTATGGCTGCTTTATTTTATTTCAGGGATATAATGCTCTTTGATATGGTGCAGTTCTTCGTACTGGGAGCGGGATTTTTTGCAGGAACTGAATTCATTACTCCTGACCTTGATATCGAAAGCAGGGCGATAAAAAGGTGGGGGGCATTCAGAGCGTTGTGGTTTCCTTACAAAATGATCTTCAAGCACGGGAAAAGTTCCCATAATATCGTGTACGGAGCAGTGGTGAGACTTTTATATATCGGTATTATCATTTTCGGTGTGTATTATCTCCTGTTCAGCGCCCTTCCTTCAAATATGATGATCATACCATTTGACATTGTTCTTATTTTCCTTACCGGGATAATTATAGCCAATGCGCTACATGTGATGCTGGATATGCTGTTTTGAGGTGGGATGTAATAGGCGTCGAAGGCAGGTCGGTATACTTAAATATTATCTTCCACATATATTATTGATTGACAAGACTGGTGATCGAGACTTGAGTAAACACTTGAGCGCACATTTCATTTTGGAAGTGTTCATATTCGCGATAATAGCAGGATGCATAGCTATCGAACCTGTAAACCAGCTTGAAGATCCATTGCCACAAATCCCGGAATCTGTTCCCACTGGCAATGTGCCTGTCATTTCTCAGCCAGAAACAACGACAAATGCCTCAGTCCAGCCAACTGTCAATATCCAGGAACAATCTAAAAAAGCCCAGCCGGATGAAAATTATTCAGAGGCTGCGGAAGTGGATTACCGTGAATATGTGGACTGGTTCTTATTAAATAACAATAATATCAGGTATTACACCCCGGACGAATATGTGTGCGGTCAGTACACTGTTGATATGTTGAACGCCTCGAAAAAAGCCGGATTCTATGCATATTTCGGCGCCGTCAGGTTCTCAGACAAAACAGGACATGCCCTTGTTGCATTCAAATCCACGTTTTCCGGTTATACTTCATGGTATTTCTTTGAACCGCAGACCAACAACCGGATGACTCCCGAGACGATAAAAGGGGTCCTTCAGGAAAAAATGGGGGAAACGGTTACTGAAGTTACAGTTTACGGCTATTT
>JAHIHJ010000450.1 GCA_018899795.1 Methanobacteriota archaeon | reverse complement strand
TTGAGAATCTTGAAGAGAACGGATGCAGGGTAGAACTTAAGAGCGCTATTCATTTGAGCAAAAAGAGTTTGCTTACCAACAGGCAGGAAGAAATCATCCGGGCAGCATTTGATAAGGGCTATTACGATTATCCCAAGAAGAGTACAATTGAAAAACTTGCAAAAATGTTTGACATATCTCCATCTACCTTAGGTGAGATTATCCAGAGGGGTGAAAAGAAAATTATTTCAGAGCATTTTTGCAGAAAAACATGAAGTTTCGAATCTATTGCATCTGAGTGGAAAAGCCATTCCTTTTCAGGAGGACTTTTTCGATACCGTTTCAATTCTTGTTGGCGAATAAAATTTGATATGATTGGTGGCATGAAATCCCCATATCAATTGAAAAGCAATTCAAAGCAATATCAAGCTCTGCTTTGCGGTCTTTGCGCCCTTTGCGGTGAGCAATATATACCTTAAACCGCGAAGAACGCAAAGTACGCAAAGAAGAAAAACTATACCAACATGTAATGTAACGGTCTGACTTTTTCGATAATTATATATGCATCAACAGAAATTCAATCCATATGTCTGGAGGTCTTTGAATGAAACTGATTGAAAAAACCCCCGCTCTGGGCGGCATACTCAATCCCTTCCGCAGGTTAGTAAAAGACTCTAAGAAGATAACCTTCGTGGGATCGGCGGGTTTTTGTCTTCCCTTTGCTGAACTTCTATCCTATGTGATAGCCAAGGAGAAAAAGGATATTGCCTTTGTGCCCAACCTCGACTATGAAAAAGCTAAGAAAATTGTGTTCACACCCTATGGCATGCAGCTCTCAGATTATGCTGACCCCAAAGCCGATACTGTTGTCGTGCTCGGAGGTCTTGCAATGCCAAATATCGGCGTGAACGCCGACGACATGAGAAAGCTCATAGACAGAATAACAGATGGAAATGGACTCAAAATCGGGGTCTGCTTCATGAGAATCTTCGAACGATCGGGCTGGCTGGAGAAGATCGATTTTGATTACGTGATTAACAGCAACATTGAAAACGAACTCTGGGAGAAGTAAATCATCGCTTCGCTCGTCTCGCTAACGAAGCGAGACAAACCGTCCATCATCCTTCGCCTCATAGAGTGCTTTTTCGAGCAACGCCGACCACCCTTGTTGAACTCACAACGTAGGAATTTTCCGATACAACTAAACCTGAATTTGCTAATTTCATCGAAAGTTCATCCCACGTAAACTGTGCCTCAGGTGGGTGCTGTGTAAGAAAACGCATAATGGGCTTCATCGTTAAGGAAGAGAGAAGCTCCATAAAGAAAAACCGTCCATCAGGTTTGAGAACCCGTGATATTTCACCGATAGCTATGGAATTATTGGGGATATGATGAAGCGCGCCAAAATCGAAAACAGCATCGAATAAACTATCTGGAGATGGTATTTCAGTTGCACTGGCAACGTATAGCTTTACTTTATCCTGATACCTGCTCAACAAACGCTGTTTAGCCAAACCGACCTGATCGGGGTCAAAGTCGAAAGCTTCCACATACGATGGATCAAACGTATCAAAGATAATCTCAACTCCCACTCCCCTACCGCATCCAATTTCCAATATCCTGCCGCCTCTTACGATGCCCCCAAGTTCGAGCATCTGATGCGCTTCTTTCCGTTGCTTCATTGGACGAAAAGGGCTATTCATCATCAATTTCTCAAACCAATGTAGTTTCATATATGTTGCGGATTTAGAATTTACTTGCTTACTAATTTTTCCAGAGCCTTTCTCGGTATATCCTTTGCTATGTCTATTTTGGTTCTGCAGGCAGTAGGTATTCCATGCTTCTTTGCCTCAGTTCTCAGGTCTTTCAGGGTAACTTTTTTTATGAGTTCTTCCAGTTCCATACTATCACCAATCATAGTTAAGCTCTCCATTCTTTAAAAAGTTATCTGCATACTCACAAAAGCAAAAATCTATATGTTGTAAAGTGTAACATTAATTGGGGATTTTCATGAGAGAAGCAATACTCAAAATAACAATGCCGGATAACTGGGTAAAAGATGTTTGCAAAAAATATCCAAATCCTATAAAGTTTATTGAGT
>JAHIHJ010000349.1 GCA_018899795.1 Methanobacteriota archaeon | reverse complement strand
TGGTGTTTCCTTTTCGGATAGATCCCATAAGCTGCAAATCCTCCGCCAAGACCGTTGCTGCGGTCGTGCATGTTGGCGATGGATCTTATTATCACGCTGCCGTCAATGCGTCTGCCTTCTTCACTCATCAGTCCGGAAATCGCACATCCGGACGGTATTCCATCACACTTCATTTTCTTCTCCTTTTTCTAATATTAGCAATAATTTTTTAAGTTCTTCAGCCCCGCTTTTTGGCGGTTCGGGAAGCTTTAGTTTCTTTCTCACTGACGTTGGTTCACCCAGCCTGCCTTCTTTCCTGAACATCTCGATGCTGGCGCTATACCCCTTTGGTAATTTTCCCTTCTCTATAGCAATATGTTTTAGTTTATCAAATATCTTATTCATGCCCATCTTCTGCGGGCAGAGTTCATAGCACGTATAGCAGTCCACGCAGCGCCATATATTATGTGACTCAAGAACAGCTTCGAGTTCTCCTGAAAGTAACTTTCCTATTATCTCATTGGGATTGAATTCGGGATTCACCTTAACAATAGGGCAGTCATTAACGCATGCGCCGCACTCGTAACACTTGATGACAGAGGGGAGGTCAAATACCTCACGCAGCGTCTTAAGATAGTTGAATTTTGAATCCCACTTTGACAGGAAATCCGCAGCATCTATCCTGTGCATGTCCATACCGAGTTCCTGTGCAGTGAAACCCATGGCAAGACCAAGCAGTTCAGGATAATAAAGAATGGGGACATTCAATTTCTCCCCGCTCTTTTGCAGGAGATACTGGCGCGAATCATACTGCATGAAGCAAGACGGGCATGTAAGAGCAAGGGCATCTGCTATTTTTGTGACCTCAAGAAGCTTCATGCGTGCAAGGGCTGAGGCTTCATCGGGTTCATCTGCAGTATTGAGATTTCCACCGCAGCACAACATCTTTGTTTCGTATTCGATGCTCTTTGCGCCAAGCGCTTCTATCAGCGCGTCAAATTTCTTCGGCTTGTTCGGGTCGTCAAAGAATATGGAGGAACTGGGGCGCAGCATGTGGCATCCTGCATGTGTGGCGATCTTCATGCCATCAAAGGGTTTCTTTATGAGTTTTTTTATCTTCGGGATGCCGATCTCGTCATGCAGCACTTCGATAAGATGCTTAACTTCGATGGTTCCGAGGTATTCCAGCCCTGCACAGGCAAGTACTTTATTGACCTCTTCCCTGAGACCGGGATTTATCCTCAGTTCCACTTCGACAGATTTCAGGGTGCTGTAGCAGCCGTTGCAGGGTACGAGCAGATCGTGCCCTGCTCTTTCTGCCAGAGCAAGGTTCCTTGCTGCCGTAACAAACCAGCTCATTTCGCCTATCGGTTTGATGATACTTTTTGTCGGGCAGCATGTGGCTCCTTCAAGGTCGTGCAGAACGCATCCTAGCTTTGCCAGAACAAGCCTCGTAGATTTTTCCATAAAGGGAAAACGGGCGGGGATAATGCAGCCTAAGAATAATGTGTATTCAGACATTTTTTCTCTCGTTGGGGAAGTAGACGATAGTTGTGATAGTATATAAAGTTTGCTCAGTAATAGGCAAGATACTGGTGGTTGGGTATATAAATATTGCCTTCTTATTTTTTCCGTAGCCCAACAGGTATCATGTTTAAATAAAAACAACAGCATTTGAGGATAACATGAGCCTGATATATCTTGTATATGCTTTTATCGCCAGCATTTCCTCTGTAATAGGAGGACTCCTGCCTATCTACACGCGATTAAAGCATATCAGGACGAACTACTTGATCGGGTTCGCGGCTGGCGTGCTTATATCCACAGCTTTGTTCGTCATGCTGCCCGAGGCATTGCTTGAATCCAATAAAATAGTCACCCCTCTTGCTCTTGGATTTTTCTCACTGTACCTGATAGAGAAAAGTGTTATGATACACGCCTGCAAGGAGACAGAATGCGATGTTCACACCAAAGGCTGGGTTGGGATGATAGGGCTGGGACTTGAGAGCGTGCTGGACGGTATTGCGATAGCCGTGGGTTATTTTACTCATGAAGCCCTTGGTCTTATCATCGCCTTTGCAGTAGCAGTGCATGAACTTCCTGTGGGCTTCTCGACAAGCATCATAATGATGCGCTCGCATTATGACCGGAAAAACACACTTTTGGCGCTGTTCGTTACATCATTCCTCACTGTCGTGGGCGCGCTCATCGCAGGTTTTTTCCCGGTGGAATATTTCGGACCCATCCTTGCCTTTACGGCTGGCACATTCATTTATATCGGTGCGAGCGACCTGTTGCCCCAGGCTCATGAGAGAGTGGACTGGATAGTGGTCGTGAGCGTTATTTGCGGCGCTGCGATCATCCCGCTGATGGAAAGCATTCTCGTGATATAGGGGAAAAGTATAATATCTTGTATAATATGGAGGAGTACATTTATGCAGCTTGAGAAACTCAGACACGGAACAGAACTTTTAAAGCGCGGTTTTGCCAGCATGCAAAAGGGCGGGGTCATAATGGACGTAACCACGCCAGAAGAGGCGCTGATAGCGGAAAGAGCCGGAGCGGTGGCTGTAATGGCGCTCCACCAGGTGCCTGCGGATATAAGAAAGGCAGGCGGAGTTGCAAGAATGGCAGACCCTGCTGTTATTGAAGCGATAATGAATTCAGTCACAATACCAGTCATGGCTAAAGCCAGGATAGGTCATTTTGTGGAGGCCCAGATCATTGAAGCATTAGGCGTTGACATGGTGGATGAATCAGAAGTACTCACGCCTGCAGACGAGATGTTCCATATAGATAAGGCAAAATTCACTATCCCATTCGTCTGCGGCGCACGCGACCTTGGTGAGGCGCTTCGCAGGATAAACGAAGGCGCAGCGATGATACGGACAAAGGGAGAAGCGGGAACAGGCGACGTAAAAGAGGCTGTGCGGCATATGAGAGCGATCATCGGAGCGATAAGGGAACTCAAGGGTAAGAGTTCGGGTGAACTCATCATTGAAGCCAGGAAAATAGACGCGCCGGTAGAACTTGTGAAAGAGGTTGCAGTACTCCAGAGGCTTCCTGTCGTGAACTTCGCTGCAGGCGGTATAGCAACACCTGCGGATGCAGCGCTTATGATGAAACTCGGCGCGGACGGAGTGTTTGTGGGCTCAGGGATATTCAAGGCAGAGAACCCTGAGAAGATGGCTTCGGCAATAGTTGAGGCTGTGAATAATTATGACAATCCTTCGGAACTTGCCAGGATCTCAAAGGGACTGGGTGGGGCTATGAAGGGAATAGATATCAGGAGCCTTACTGAAAAGGAAGTGCTGGCGACGCGCGGTTCTTAGTCCAAATAAATTTATTACTCACCTGTGCATACTGAGGTGGTATGATCGTCTCCATGACACTTGAACTCAAAGATATCCC
>JAHIHJ010000348.1 GCA_018899795.1 Methanobacteriota archaeon | reverse complement strand
TCCGCGCTTTCTTCATCAAGCATTGCGATTTCATCCAAAATATCTTGCGGTTCCCGAAGCGCAGCTTCCTCTTTTTTGTTGGGATTTTTCACAGACAGATCAAAAGTATCTACATTCACATCACCAATATTCACTGTCCATGAATTTGCCGAATCCGCTTTCGTTTTCTGCAATGTAACAAATTCAGCCAGATCATTCTCATTCAATGGATTGGTTTTACCCAGATTCCTATCCAGATTTAATTGATAATACCAGATTTTCCGTGTCGGAACTCCTTTTTCAAAAAATAGCACAACCGTTTTTACCCCTGCGCCCAAAAATGTGCCGCCAGGAAGATCCAGAACTGTATGCAGGTTACAATTATCCAGCAAGTGTTTTCTCAATGAAACCGATGCGTTATCTGTGTTTGATAAAAATGTGTTCTTAATAACAATGCCAGCTTTACCGCCGGCTTTTAGTATTTTTATGTAATGCTGCAGGAATAAAAAGGCGGTTTCTCCGGTTTTTATTGGAAAGTTTTGCTGAACTTCTGCTCTTTCTTTCCCACCAAAAGGAGGATTTGTTAAAACAATATCACAACGGTCTTTTTCTTGTATGTCAGTAATATTTTCTGCAAGTGTGTTAGTATGAATTATGTTTGGCGATCCGACACCATGAAAAATCAGGTTCATGATCCCGATAATATATGCGAGTGATTTTTTCTCTTTGCCGTAAAATGTGTTTTTTTGCAAGTTTTCTGCATCTATTGTCGTAAGATTTTTACTGGTTTTCAGATACTCAAAAGCTTCGCATAAAAACCCGGCTGAGCCAACCGCGCCATCATAAATTGTATTCCCGATAGCTGGCTCTACAACTTTTATAATTGTTTTGATGAGCGGGCGCGGAGTGTAATACTCTCCCCCATTTCTGCCAGCATTGCCCATATTCTGGATTTTTGATTCATATAAATGAGACATTTCGTGTTTTTCAGCATTAGAACCAAAACGGAGCCCGTCAATTAAATTAATTACTTCGCGTAAATTATAGCCGCTCTGAATCCTGTTCTTTAGCTCGCTAAAAATCTCTCCGATCTTGTATTCGATCGTATCTGCGTTTTCTGCATCTACTTTAAATTTTTTAAAATACGGAAACAATTTTTGATTAACAAAATCAGTTAAATCATCCCCGGTAAGTGCTTTATGATGATCTAACCTGCCATCAGCGCCTTTAGGTACTGCCCATACACCCCATTGAAACTCAGGGCTGATTATACCCTTATATGTTTTCCCGGCCAATTCCGCAGAAATCTGTTTTTCTTTTTCAAGATCGTCAATATATTTTAAAAAAAGGATCCAGGAAGTTTGTTCTACATAATCTAATTCACTGCTACAACCTGCATCTTTCCAGAGAACATCATCCACATTTTTAAAAATTTGCTCAAACATTCATTTCCCTTCTAATCCTTTTTTTATCAACGTATCAACTTTTCGATAAAAAATCATATGATTTTCTTCGCAATATTTCATTATTGATACACACAACTCATCAAGACTTTATTAATATTTGTTAATGAATCGTGGTGTGTAACTAATCAATACAAACATAGTTTTTATCTTTTATTTTGAATTCTATTTGTGTTGCAGTCAACGACCTCGGATTGAAATCCGAAAGGCATCAGGAGGATGCTCGATGATTTTGCATTTTTATGGATTACTCTATTTTCAATTATTCCATTGAGGCGCAGGATTTGGGCGTGAATTCAGATTCGATGTTTGATTTCATCGATTTGCCTTAATTGCACCAACATGTAAAGTAACGGTCACTATCAAAAGGAACGCTAAATCTCAGAATCATGCTAATTCTTTTTTCTTATTTCAATTTGCTGCAGCCTTTATTTCCACTTCTGTCAATGCATAATTATATATTCGGACTTCATCGATAATACCATTAAAAGGCTTTTCATTCCAATTGATCCTTATTGGATACCCATAATAGACTTCATAAGGAGCAATAGTTTTTAACTCAGAATCAAAATTACCATCGACGAAGAATTTAATAACCGATCCATCCGATGTCAGGACAAAATGCATCCATTTTCCTGTTTTTATCTTGGCTTTTGAATACCAATAATATTCTTTCGTAGGTGAACAAACACCAAGAACTAACCTTCCATCAATATCTGCATTTATTCGGTAATTATAATTTCTATGAATATTATCCGATCCTTTGAATAGTATTGGAACTTCCTTTGCGGGTAAATTATTCATTAATATCCATAAATCAACCGAAAATACATCTGAAAATTGCAGATCAGGACTATCAGGAATTTCCACATAGTTATTAATACCGTCAAAACTTAAAGCTTTCCCGGATTTCCCATCTACCCATAAGGCTCCGTATATTGTACCATTGTTATTATATCCTGATAAATCATGTGCTATCTCTCCAGATCCTTCATCAAAATTCCAATAACCTATCAATGAATTCTTAATGACAGTCACTTCTGGAGTAAGAGGCCAGGGATTAGTTTCTCTGATAAGTTTTGTTCGTGTAGCATAACGCTTTCCTTTAGGTACAGTTATTGAACCGGGACATGTTTGATCAAAACCATAATCTGCCTCAGGGTAGTTGAAAAGTGTCTCCTTGCCAATATATTCTACCCTTTCACTAAATGTAACTCCACCTCCTACTTGATACTCACATGTCTTTAGATAATAAGAATTTTTTCTACCTATATTATAGATATATTTGCCTTTAGTAAGTGTTATGTTATTAAATTCAACCAT
>JAHIHJ010000347.1 GCA_018899795.1 Methanobacteriota archaeon | reverse complement strand
TAATTATAGAAGGGCCGCTTACTCTCATTAACACTTTTTCATATTTAAAAGGTAGAAATGCATATCTTTTCATGTTCCCAACATCAGGGATCTCATAGAAGAAAGTAGTTATAGCTTCATCATCAAAATCGAAAACAGATAGTTTGTGATATTCCTCTTCAATAACGATTAAAGGGTACTGATATACAGTTTGAATGCATTTTCTACACCTATCATCAATACATAATTTACGCAACTTATTTTGGATATTTGTCAAACTTACCAGGTCATTTTTAAGAAGAATTTCCCTTTTAGATTTTGCTTGTTTGAATAATTTATTTAAGTCTTTACCTTCACATCTGGTTTTTACTTTTATTATAATTCTCTCCTTATAATATTTTACTTCTATATCCGCTTTTTCTTTCTCATCATCCTCATCGTTATCATGTTTTGGAATTTCTATGACTCCTATTAATTTACACCACTTTTCAGGGTCGCTGACTTGCTCACCATCAATATCCAGATTAAATATTCTTTTAAGATTTTCTGTTTTATTGCGAACTACATTAGATAAATCACCAAATTTCTCTCTATAGGGTTCTGTCGGTTCAAGAAGATAGAGAAAATAGTATGTAACTGGCGTAGAACCTTGTATTTTAGAGCGAGAATTTACCAACATAACCCCACATATTCAACATTTTTTCCAGTAGTAAGCATATGATGCCCACTATAATAAGCTTGTTTTTCATCACATTCCTCATACATGGCATCAAAATTCCCGAGGTCGCTCCATTTCTCATCCAGCCTGACAACAGCCATCCGTGATGATTTTTCCATTATCCCGTAGTCTATAGAGATAGAAGGAACAGCATCATAAATATCATTTATGTTATCTGATGCCTCAAACGCCTTAAAAACATCGGAAGCATGTGTTTTAAGTTCAGAGAAAAATAGATCCGTCTTGAACAGGAACATGCCGCTGTTCCACAGGCGCCCTTCTTTTACATATTTTTTAGCTTGGGCTTGTTCAGGTTTCTCCCTGAACTCAAGCACCCTGTATCCTACTCCGAGCGCCTGACCGGGTTTGATGTATCCGTAACCTGTATGCGGTGACCTGGGGGCAATACCAAATGTTACAAGATTGTCCGAAGCCAGTTCCTGTGCTCCTTCTATGATCTTCATGGCGCCTCTGTCGAGTATGTGGTCTGATGGGAAAACCCCGACAATTGAACTGCCATATCTTTTCTCAATTTCTTTCATCCCGAAGCATATGGCGGGCAGCGTATTTTTTCCCATGGGCTCGATAAGTATATTCTCGGCAGGGATATCGTGCCCGAGCTCTTTTATCTGTCCTGATACGAAAAATTTCTGGGATTCGTTGGTCACAACGAAAGTTTCTTTGATATCGGAGAGCAGCAGGCATCTTTCCAGTGTATCCTGGAACAGGGATGTTTTGCCAAGTTTCAAGAACTGCTTTGGATATTGCTCGCGTGAGAGCGGCCAGAGGCGTGTGCCTGAACCGCCTGCGAGTATTATTGATCTTATTTTTTTGTCTCCTTGGACCATGTGTTCCTTCCAGTTTGTGATGTTACCTTCGCACCGTGGTTATAATATCTTCTGGATTTAAAAATGTATCTGAAATTTGGGATTTGAGAGAAGATTTAAATAAAGCTGCTCCTATCATATAGTCATGAAACGCATGGTGACTGTCAGTACAAAAGTGGAGCAATTTTGCCGTTGAAAATATTACTAACTCCAGCAAGGTTTTATCCTTATGCAGGCGGAGTTGAGAACTATGCATACTATCTTTCAAGAGAACTCGTTAAATCAGGGCATCAAGTCAAGATAATATGCGCGAAAGAACCAAAAGACAGTAAGGTAACAAACAATGGGATCAAACTGGAAAGATTGGATTATATAGGAAAGATCGCCAACACTAATATCACTCCAACCCTTCCATATCATATTTTAAAAGAGGATTTCGATATCCTTCATACCCACCTTCCAACACCATGGAGCGCAGACTGGAGCGCGTTAGTTTCGCTTGGGAAAATGAAACCCCTTGTCCTGAGTTATCATAATGATATTGTCGGTGATGGGATCGCAAGCTATATCGCGAAAGGCTACAACCTGACCGCCCTTAAATTCGTTCTAAAAACAGCAAGTAAAATCATTATCAGCCATTATAATTACTTTAAATTCTCCCCTCACCTGAAAGACTATCAGGAAAAGATCGAGATCATACCTAATGGGGTTGACATTGGAAGGTTCTCTCCTGGAAAAACAGAAGCTGAAGATACGATCTTTTTTTTAAGTCTGCTGGATGAGTTTCACAAATACAAAGGACTTGATTATTTATTGGAATCTATGAAACTGGTAAAAAAGGAGATCCCACGGGTTAAATTAAAAGTGGGGGGCGGAGGGAGACTCCTTCAATATTACAAAGAAAGAGCAGCGTATCTTGGTTTGGAAAAAAATGTGGATTTTGCAGGATATATACCTATCGAAAGAGTTCCTGAGCACTACAGGAACTGCAATTTATTCGTACTGCCTTCAATATCAGCATCCCAGGAGGGTTTCGGAATAGTATCGCTTGAGGCTATGGCATGCGGAAAACCGATCGTAACCACTGATATTGTAGGCACAGCAGAAGATATCAAGATAAGAAAGAGGCAGAGAAGATGGGGGAACGGGGACGTAAGCTAGTGGAGGAAAAGTATACATGGGAGAATATTTCTAAAGATATAGAAGACATCTATCTGGACGTAGTTTAGATGAACGATCCAAAGGTTTCGATTATTTTAGTAAATTATGATGGAAAAAAATATCTTGACGCATGTCTTTCATCACTAAAAAATCAGACATATTATAATTTTGAAGTTATATTTGTGGATAATGCTTCTATGGACGGCTCGGTAGATTATGTCAAAGCTCATTTCCCATCTGTACTCATTATTGAAAATCCAAAGAACTATGGATTTGCAAAAGGCAATAATATCGGGATTGGAGAAGCAAAGGGGGATTTGATAGCAACATTGAATAACGATACTGAAGTCACACCGGGATGGATAGAAGAACTTGTAAAGTCTATCAATTCAGATGATAATGTCGGTATGTGTGCATCAAAAATGATGTTTATGGAGAATCGAAAAACAATAAATTCCACAGGCATCTGCATTTCAAGAAGTGGCGCCTGCTGGGATAGGGGGATGTTTGAGTGCGACAATGGACAGTATGAGTCTATCGGGGAAGTGTTTGGTCCATGCGCGGGCGCAGCCATGTATCGGAAAAGTATGCTTGAAGAGATTGGATTGTTTGACGAAGATTTTTATGCATATATGGAAGATGCAGACCTGGCATTCAGGGGCAGGCTTGCAGGCTGGAAGTGTTTGTATGTTCCGAAGGCTGTGGTCTATCACGTCCATGGTGGAACGGCAGGTTATGCAACCGATTATACCATATTCTATGGAAATAGAAACATAATATGGAATTGTATCAAGAATTTCCCTAATAGATTATTAATTACATCCCTTCTGTGGATCATAGGTAGAAACATTGCCGTGATCCCGTATTATGTTTTAAAAGGACATGGTAGCGCGATCTTTAAATCAAAAATTAGTGCTATCAGGGGAATCCCGAAAATGCTGGCAAAGAAATCAAACTGTTCGGTTGAAGAAAAAGAAATTCTAAGGTTTATACAAACATGGGCTGATATGTAAATTTTTTCCCGCACTATTCAAAGGATCACAGATATTTTATGGGCATGCTTGCAAGGAAAATAATAAGGAACACTTTTTTTAATATCGCTGGAGGGTCATGGGGACTTTTAATAAAGATACTATTAACACCGTTCATCCTACATTATATCGGAACTGAAAGGTTCGGAATCTGGGCTCTAGTACTCCTGTTCACAGGATACTTTGCCCTTTTTGACATGAGCATCGGGACTGCAGTAATAAGATACATCTCCTCGTATTATGCAAAAAGAGATTTCAGATCCATAAATAAAGTATTGAATTCTGCCCTGTTGTTTTATGCCATCGCAGGAATACTTTCCTGCGTGGTGGCTTTTTTTCTTATTAAATGGGCAGTGGAAAATATTCTCCATATACCATCTCCCCTTTTAAACGAGGCAAATTTTGTACTTACAGGGGGTGTATTGATCTTTGCATTCTCAAATACTATGAGTGTCTTTAACTCGGTCATCATAGGCATTCAAAAAATGGATATTTCAAATAAGATCAGAATAATTGTAACTACGATTGAAGGAATTGGAATGATATTGTTCCTTATAGGAGGCTTCGGGCTTACTGGTCTTATAATCAATGCCGGGATTGTCGCGGTAATAACTTCGCTTTCCTGCGTCATAGCCTCAAAAAAAGCCTTGCCCCAGATTGCCATCGGGTCAGGATTTATTGATACAAGAATTTTAAAAGAACTCGTTACTTTCGGTACAAAGGTGCATTTCAGTCGTATTGGCGATATGATGCACTTCCAGACCGATAAAATTTTCATTTCTTATTTTCTACAGATCAGCTTTGTGGCTTTTTACGACGTCGCAGCTACTGTGGCATTCAGTATGCGTATGGTTCCCATCGCGATAGTGAGCGCCATTCTTCCAGCGGCATCCGAAATAAAAGCCACCGGAGATGAGACATCTTTGAGGGAGCTATACATGCGATCGTCAAAATACATTTCATTAGTAAGTATTCCTCTCCTATTTTTTGTTTTTTTCCTGTCTCCGGATATAATCAAAGTGTGGCTCGGTGAAGGATATGAACTCTCTGTGATCACACTTCAGGTCCTCTTGTTGGGTTATCTCTCAAATATTTTGACTTTTTCTGGCACACAAGTTGCTACAGGTTTGGGAAAACCTGAATATGTAATGAAGAGTTCTATAATAGCTACAGTATTGAACCCTGTCATGAGCATACTCTTGATCGCAAAAATAGGCTACATTGGAGCTGCCCTGGGAACATCTATGGCAATGGCGGTTGCTGCTGGTTACTTTATTTTGACCGTGCATAGAACTCTTGATATCGCAAACTTCGTCTTTTTCAAGACCGTTCTCTTTTCCCCGCTGGGGGCCTGCTCCCTTGCATTGCTCATCTTATATCCTGTGGTAATTTTCATCAAAACCAGCCTCATCTCCCTTATTTTCGAAGCCTTCCTCTTCTTCGCATTGTATTCATTAATTATTTTTAAAATGAAATTCCTTGATACCTATGATGTAAAATTGATAAAGGAATACCTTCCTATTAAAATTTGAATCGTTTCATATCCCTTGAAACTGAAGTATTGTAAAACTCAGATCTGAAGGTAACATTTATTATCTTAATTTCTTTGCCATTGGCTTCGAATGGAACGGCCCTGATAAAAGTACCCATGGTCTGAGATGGCTCGATCATTCTGGTTATTTCCACAGTGCTGCCTTCAGGTATTTTCTCCATGCCTTCTTTATCAGCAAAGAAACCATCTGATTTGCGGTAATAAAAACCAACTTCCAGGGGTTCATCTCCTGCCTCGATTGTCCATGTAACGTTGACATTTTTATCCAGTATTTTCCTGTCCGAAGGTGTCCATGTTATGAAGTTCAAAAGTCCAGCGTTTGGATTAGCTACCTCCCATACCTCTGTTTTCATTCCTTTACCGATCTTCTGCATGAACTCGGGATACCTCGAATGGTATTCGATCTGCGGGAGATAGACACGGAATATTATTGGAGAGAAGCCTCCATAATCACCTTTGCTGAAGATCTTGGACAGATAATAATCTTTAAGATATATATCCAGATCCTCAGGCATATCTGACATGGGAGTTTCTGTAACCACAACTATTGCCTCAGGAACAGAACTCTGCTTTTTAAGAGGATCTGCATTCTGATAATAAGTTACTTTGGCTTTAGTATAGTAATCCAGCATATTTGCAGCATTCTTGTTGTCCCCTATAAATACAAAATTTTCATTTTTTATCTGTAAAACAGCGATCTCGTTTAATTCCATTTGATCGATATATTCTCCTGCCTCTTTTACATTCATATCTTCATGTGTTGCTTCTATCTGGGGAAATACAAATAGAGCCATAAAAATACAAAGGAGGACGGCAGAGGAGAATAGGAATTTCCAGTTTTTTTCATCCAGCTTGAGAGATATTTTTCCTATGCTGATCCCCTTTTCCAGTTCCACCAATACAACAGCAGCTGCGAGGGCATAGGCCGGATATGCAGGTATCAAATGCCTGAAAGCTGGATTTACCATCAAAAATAAAGGAAAAATCATCCAAATTATCGGAATAAGCAGGTTGTAGTCTCTCTTCTTGAGAAGAAGCACAGGTGAACAAAAGGCTAATATTGCTGCGACAGGGCCTATAACAATTGGAAGGGATTTCAGGAAATACTGAGGATTTAACCAAAAAATGCCGTGAGATGTATAGGCTACTGACTGACCATAGAGAACTATTTGTAGATTCCCCTCTATAAAACCTGAAAAATTTGTTAATACAATAAAACCCGCTACTATTAAAATGGGCATCGTTATTTTAAGAATCTTCCATCTATATTTAGCGAATAACACTAACAATACCGCAGGCATAATATATCCTAAATGGACAACTCCGGTCTTTTTTGTAAATAACGTCAGAAAAACAGCCACTATGGCAATAGCCCACCACTTCATGTTTTTATGAGCCTTAATGACTGCAAAAACGGATAGAGTAATAAAAAATGCTAGTGGAACATCTATAAGCATCAAATGGCTTTTTGTCAGGAAATATGGAAACGACAGGAGCAAAGCACCGGCAACAAGCCCCACTTTTTCATTCCACAGTTCCTTTCCGATATGATAAGTCACAACGATCGTAAGAGCGAAAAGCGCGGTACGGAGGATCTGTATTATTATTCTTTCTTCCCCGAACAGCTTGAACAGGTATCCGTCCAGGACTGGCATCACAAAATATGTTGTACCCAATTGATATGCCTGACTGAAACCATTGATCTCTATTGTCCTGGCTACATCAAAATAATAGGAATAATCATTGTTCACTTCTGGCATATTCCAGAGGAGCATGGAGATAACAAAAGCTGATGAAAATAACAATACAGGAACATAGCGTTTATCCAGTTCCATTTTCACGTTTGTCAATAAATATGAGAAAATAAGAGCATATGTAAGGAACAGAAGGCTTTTGCCTAAACTAATTGTAGGTACACCTGACCAGAACAAAGCGACTGGAGAGCCGCTAGTATATGATGCAGGATATTTTATCAGTAAGAGGATTACTCCATAGGAAAAAAGAACAGAAGATGCAATAATAATACTGGTTTTTTTATTTCCCATTGTTTTCACGCATATGATGCTTTATGATATAAATATCAGACGTTTCGATCGACATCGGGGTAAAGTTCCTGTCAAAAGACGAGAAGATGTCAATTGCTCTGGAACAATTTTAAGATCTTGGAGACCTCCTATAAATCTCGAACTCCCATGCAGCAAGCCTGTCTACACCCTCACATCCTGAAATAAGAATACAGCACCACCAGCGCAATAACCGCCTGGAACATCAGCACAACCCACACGACCTCATACTCGTATGCGCTGCCTTTTATTTTTCTCAGGAGTAAAATGGCGAGGTGAGGAGTGCTGTAAACCTTATCCCTGACAGCAAGTGATCCATCATCCAGGATCTTAGGAGTCCATTCTGGCATGAGCATTACAATCAGAGCAAACATAGAAACTTTTATCATATCATACGAAAATCATACGTATGAAGATGAATGCTAATAAAAAAAATACTTATGATGCCGGAAATCGCTGAGAACAGATTGGCAGATTGATCTATACAAAAGAAAAAGAGGAAGATTATGAAGGCAAAAAAGAGAGAAGTAGATTATGATAATATTCAACCTGAAGAGCTAACAGGCGAAGAGGCAGAATTTAAAATCGAATTGGCTTCCAAGGCTATTGCATATTGTACAGACTGCCATATAAAAATGAAATCTG
>JAHIHJ010000040.1 GCA_018899795.1 Methanobacteriota archaeon | reverse complement strand
GGGACTGTTGAAATATGTATTTCCTTCGTCAAGCTCCTTTAATCCGGCATCCATTTGCTGTTTAAAATACAATTCTGCCATGATATCATCCACCGTGATCTCTCCAGGCAGAGCCTCTATCATTCGAATGACCTGCTGTTTTACTCCTTTCACGCGTAATACCTTCCCGGCATTAGTTTTAGCTTATACTATCTTTCTCTTATGCCCCTAACCCTATATACTGTTTTTCATCTATCGGGATTGAAGATGTCCTGGTGTTACAATCTTAACAATCACAAACCTGCAATAATAAATCTGCGGTTGCGTCGTTTTATCACGCGTGCGCCGGTATATAGCAGCATTTTGGGATAGCAGCGATGATTAATTCTTCTCGAATGAAAGAAAGGAAATATCAGAAATAGAAACCTCAAATCCGTGCGTATCCGCGTAATCAGCGTCATCCGCGTTCCATTCGTCTGGATGAATACTATTTTCTAAACCCTGACAACCATCCCAAGTTTAGCGGAAGATAAGGTGAATGTATGAACTCCATTTTTTTCTGCAAATCTTTTAGCATCTGCGGTAAACCCGGTTTTTGACACGACGGCATAATGGTTTACTCGTTCCTTGTTCTTCCACTCCACATATTCAGATTTCTGTATCAGTTCTTCTATAACAGATCTATTAACATAAACCAGATTATGATAATTGAAATTATGTTGCTGACTTTCCAAAGACCAGCATATAATTATACTCTCCTGCCTCCAGCCTTTCCAGCATCGTAAAACCCCCCTTCTCACATATCGAAACAACCTCCTCCGCTGTCAATCGTTCCCCGACCGGAGGACCAAACTCCATTTCAATCTTCTTCCAGTCGATAATGATCATTCTTCCCCTCCCTGAGAGAATGCGCTTTGCCTCCTTCAATATTCCGCCCCTGTCATCAAGTTCGTGAAACACATTAGCCATGAACAGCACATCAACTGACTTATCAGGCAGCGGGATGGAAGATTCTTTTGACAGGATGGTTTCGATGTTTTTGATCTTCCCCGTCCTTATTTTTTCGCCAATGATATCCAGCATCTCCTGCTGCACATCAATGGCATACACTTTTTTTACAATAAGTAAAGCCGGTATCGTAAAATAACCGCTTCCGCATCCCAGGTCCGCAAGCACAGTATCACTATCAAGCCCCGCTTTTTTCAGGATACTGTCCGGGTTCAGGAACTTGCGCCTGTCTATGCTGTCAAGTATTTCCGCTTTCTTTGCATCGAATTTGTGAACCATTATATCTTTTTCACATTTGTGGATTGACAGGACGGGCATCTTATCTTTTTTCCCAACCCCTTGAACGATGTCTTGCAGTCCATGCATCTGAACTGGATGGCTGTTATATTATCTGGGTCTATGTCAACGCTGACTGACGAATCTGCGAAACACATGGTTTCACCTCGAATAAGTCAATGATTTTTTATGTAATTAATCCTTTGGTCAGAAAAAAATATAATATCAAAATGTTAAACCTCGACTTTTACATACAGATCCTGACTATCCTCTTTGCCTTCTCTGGAGTTTACCTTGTGGTGAGGACTTTTTCCCTGAAAAGGAAAATAGACTATCCTACATTGAGGGCAAGAGCGTTCCTCAACGAATCTTTCCTGATGGATGTCTGGACGCTCCTTCTTATCGCATGCTTATTTTTCATAATCCATGCAGTTATCGAGTTGAACGATGTATTCAGGCTAACCACGATAGAACCGGTCATTGAAGTGATTATTAAAGAAGGAACCGAAATGGGAGTATTGGCATGTACTCTTTTGCTGGTATATAAATGGTATAAACTTGTAAATCAGGCAAAATTCGAGCCTTGAAATCCCAGGCGAAGGTTTTATAAAACTTAAATACAAGAATTTATTTTATTAAAGATACATATTCTCTTCATTACTAAAGGTACATAATTATGAAACAAATACAGATAACATTGACACCAGGGGAATCGAAGAGGATAATAGCGATGGGAGTAAAAAAACTCCCGGTTATCCAGCAGGCGCTGCGAAAGGGAATAATCCTTATAACACTCGGCACCACGAACGCGTATGTGCTGGAAGAACTTACAGGAAAGAAGGTTGACCATAACCGGTATGCTGCGGGTATTATTAACGGTACGGCTGCGGTCGTTCCCCAGGATAAGCGCCTTCCCATGGTAGCTCTGAAGAACGGGAAAGAGACCGCAAGCGATGGAATAATTAATGAGATGACATCAAGCGATGTGGTCATAAAAGGTGCAAATGCCCTCGACCCCGACGGCATAGCTGGCGTCATGATGGCAAATCCGGTGGGAGGAACAACAGGGGCGCTAATAGGGACCATCATGGCAAAGGGAATAAATCTCGTAATTCCCGTGGGTCTTGAAAAGTCCATACCTTACTCTGTTCTTGATATCTCAAAAAGGATCGGTATCCAGCGCTGCATAAAAGCCACAGGTCTTCCGTGGGCATGATGCCGCTTCCGGGAAAAGTTATCACAGAGGTCGAGGCGCTGACCCTTCTTGGAGCTGAGGATGTATTTCCGATAGGCTCTGGCGGTGTGGAAGGCGGCGAGGGTTCCGTTACACTGTGCGTTGCGGGAGATAGGGCTGAGGAGATATTCGAGCTCGTGCAGAAGGTGAAAGAGAAAAAAGGAGAACTTTAGACGGAGAACACTTTAGAATTTGTGTTTATCCGCAGTCAATAGAAATTTATTGTTTCGAGGTATCTGTCATATTTTGACCCCCCTCATACTTTGAGGGGCATTTTGTGAGCATCTGGTATGCCCTGAACACGTCATTGTTGTCAAACTGCCCTGTGACAACAGCCTGGACATTGTTTTCATCTTCTCCCTGCTCCGGGAGGTTGGGTTTGTCTCCAGTGAAGATAACGTCTATGGTGGCGATGCCGTCCGTAAGCTTGAAGGTCAGGGTGCGGTTAAAGCTGTCCCAGTTATCAGAACCCGTTATCATTGTGCCATTTATGAGGATCACTTCGTCTATCTGGTTAGCCTTATCCGCAACAGCCTGGCTCACTTCGTAAGTGTTCGAGGGAACCCCCATTTTAAAAAGGATTATTAATAAAACAATTATTATAGAAACTCCAAGTATTAACCGCTGTTTTTTTTTCATTTGTATCCTTACGAACTATAATGGGGTACATATCCTTAAACTTTTTGTTTCTCTCCCCATCTTTTGGATCAAGTCGCCTCTGCAATTCCTTCCTGGGTCCCCTCTTCTTTCTCTTTCCTGCTCCTCTTCTCTGCCTTTGCGCCAGCCTGCGAAGCAAAGACGTTAAGTAGATCTGTCAGTTTCTCGT